>NZ_JBEOTD010000019.1:30478-109939 GCF_040426375.1 Streptomyces sp. NPDC096012 | reverse complement strand
AGTGCCTCCGCGACCTCACGCGCCGCCTCCACCACCCGCGGCCCTACCCGCTCCGGTACGGCGTCGGTCAGCATCACCACGCCCACGCTGCCCTCACCGTCAGCGCAGTGCCTCCGCGACCTCACGCGCCGCCTCCACCACCCGCGGCCCTACCCGCTCCGGTACGGCGTCGGTCAGCATCACCACGCCCACGCTGCCCTCGACCCCCGTGACGCCGACCAGCGGCGCCGCGGCCCCGCTCGCTCCGGCCTCCAACTCGCCGTGCGTGAGCGTGTATCCGGGATCGGCGGACGGCGACTGCCGTGCGGCGAGTATCGCCCGGCCCGCCGCCCCCCGGTCCAGGGGGTGCCGGAAGCCAGCCCGGTAGGCCACGTGGTAGTCCGTCCAGGTCGGCTCGACGACGGCGACCGCCAGTGCCTCGGTACCGTCCACCAGCGTCAGATGCGCGGTCGCCCCGATGTCCTCGGCCAGCGACCGCAGCGCGGGCAACGCGGCCTCCCGGACCAGCGGATGCACCTGGCGGCCGAGCCGCAGCACGCCGAGCCCGACCCGGGCTCGGCCGCCCAGATCACGCCGTACCAGGGCGTGCTGCTCGAGCGTGGCGAGCAACCGGTACACCACGGTGCGGTTCACGCCCAGTTTGGTGGACAACTCCGTGACGGTCAGCCCGTGGTCCGTGTCGGCGAGCAGCTTGAGGACGCGCAGTCCCCGGTCGAGCGTCTGAGAGGTCTCCGCGGTCACGACGCCCACTCCTTTGGTGGTGAGGTCGGCGCCCTCTGAACGGCGGATGCGTCACCGAGTCCCGTCGGCGACGCGCTTCAGAGGCCGCCGATCGGCAGGACGGCCCGGCAGCTTCCGGGCCGAGTCGCTTCACGGCTGCGCTCCGCGGCGGCGCTGCCACGGGGCGTGTGCGTAGCGGGACAGTAGCGAAGCCGGTTCGCTGAGCGGAAGCCTTCGTCCAGAATCCGGGCAAGGGGAGATCCGGCCTGCCTGGATTCGTCCTGATACGCACATGGTGGCCGCACGACCAGCCGGAAGCCGGCCGGGCCCGGACCGAGAGCCGAACCCCGGGCGGGCGCCCGATCCCGGCCGGTCCACGGGCCGAAGCCGCCCGGAGTCGAGGCTGGACCCAAGTCGCCAGGCGCTGCGGACGCCGGGCCCGGACCGGGCGGCCTGGGTCCGGCACGGAGCCCCGCGGGCGGGAGCGGTGATCCGGGGTCCGGCGCGGAGCCCTAGTGGGCAGGAGCGGTGATCCGGGATCCGGCACGGAGGCCGGCGGGCCGGAGCCGTGGTCCGGGGACCGGGGCGAAGCCCCTGTGGGCCGGAGCCGTGGTCCGGGGACCGGGGCGAAGCCCCTGTGGGCCGGAGCCGTGATCCGGGGACCGGGGCGAAGCCCCTGTGGGCTGGAGCCGTGATCCGGGGTTCGGGGCGGAGCCCCGTGGCGGTCGGTCTTCGGCCGACCGAGTCGGGTGGGCGGGTGGGAAAACAAGACACGGCACCCCAGCGGAGCGTCACCGCATCCGCGTGGCCCACTCCCGCACCTTGTCGATCCGCTGCCGCAGCTGCCCCGCCGTGGCCTCCGCACTCGGCGGCCCCCCGCACACCCGCCGCAGCTCGGTGTGGATGACCCCGTGCGGCTTGCCGCTCTGGTGGACGTACGCGCCGACCAGGGTGTTGAGCTGCTTGCGCAGCTCCATCATCTCCTTGTGCGAGACGATCGGCCGCCGCTCGGCCGGCAGCTCCAGCAGGTCCGCCTCGCTGTCGGGCTTCTTCCGGCTGTGCGCGATCTGCCGGGCCTGCCGCTTCTGCAGCAGCATCTGCACCTGGTCGGGCTCCAGCAGCCCCGGAATGCCCAGGTAGTCCTGCTCCTCCTCGCTGCCGGGGTGGGCCTGCATACCGAACTCGGCACCGTCGTAGAGCACCCGGTCGAAGACGGCCTCGGACTCCAGCGCCTCGAAGGCGAACTGCTCCTGCTCGCCGGTGTCCTCGTCCTGCTCCTTGTTCGCCTCCTCCATCTCCTTCTCGGATTCGGCGTACGGGTCCTCCTCGCCCTCCTTCTTCGGCTTGTCGAGGGCGTGGTCCCGCTCCTTCTCCATCTCGTTGGCGAAGGTCAGCAGATCGGGCACGGTCGGCAGGAACACCGAGGCGGTCTCACCGCGCCGCCGGGACCGCACGAAACGCCCGACGGCCTGGGCGAAGAACAGCGGGGTGGAGATGGTCGTGGCGTAGACACCCACCGCGAGCCGGGGCACGTCGACGCCCTCGGACACCATCCGCACGGCGACCATCCACCGGTCCTCGCTCGCGCTGAAGTCGTCGATCCGCTTCGAGGCGCCGGCGTCGTCGGACAGCACGAGGGTCGCCTTCGTGCCGGTGATCTCACGGATCAGCTTGGCGTAGGCGCGGGCGGATTCCTGGTCGGAGGCGATGACGAGGGCACCGGCGTCCGGGATGGCCTTCCTGACCTCGGTCAGCCGCTGGTCGGCGGCGCGCAGCACGCTCGGCATCCATTCGCCGCGCGGGTCGAGCGCCGTACGCCAGGCCTGGCTGACCGCGTCCTTGGTCATCGGCTCGCCGAGCCGGGCGGCGATCTCGTCGCCGGCCTTGGTGCGCCAGCGCATGTTGCCGCTGTAGGAGAGGAAGATGACCGGCCGCACGACGTGGTCGGCGAGCGCGTTGCCGTACCCGTAGGTGTAGTCGGCGGAGGAGCGCCGGATCCCGTCCGCCCCCTCCTCGTACGTCACGAAGGGGATGGGGTTGGTGTCCGACCGGAACGGCGTACCGGTCAGCGCCAGCCGCCGCGTGGCCGGCTCGAACGCCTCCAGGCACGCCTCGCCCCAGGACTTGGAGTCACCGGCGTGGTGGATCTCGTCGAGGATCACGAGGGTCTTGCGCTGCTCCACCCGGTTGCGGTGAAGCATCGGGCGTACGCCGACACCGGCGTAGGTGACCGCGACGCCGTCGTACTCCTTGCCGAGCGGTCCCGCGCTGTACTCGGGATCGAGCTTGATCCCTATCCGTGCGGCCGCCTCCGCCCACTGCTTCTTCAGGTGCTCGGTCGGCGCGACCACGGTCACCTGCTGCACGACGTGGTGGTGCAGCAGCCAGGAGGCGAGGGTCAGCGCGAAGGTCGTCTTGCCGGCGCCGGGCGTGGCGACGGCGAGGAAGTCGCGCGGCTGCTCCTGGACGTACCTCTCCATCGCCCCCTGCTGCCAGGCACGCAGCTTGCTGGCGGTGCCCCACGGGGCCCGGCCGGGGAAGGCGGGCGAGAGGTGGTGGGTGGATGCGGAGGAAGCGGCGGTGGTAGTCACGGTCTCCGTGGCAAGGGGTCGGTGACGGGCGGGCGGTTCGGCTGCGTACGACAACCGGGCCACCCTACCGGCGCCGCCCACCCGTCAACGCCCGGACAACGCCGGGTCCCCCTCGGGTGGGACCCACGTCACAACTCCCGCACCCGCCCCACGCGCACGACAAGGGCTCACCGCTCCGGCACCGCTCCCGGATCCGTATTCGTATCCGTACGCGCTCCCGCACTCACCGCTCCGGCGCCGTATCCGCTCCCGCACCCACGGCTCCCGGTCCGTATCCGCTCCCGGACTGACAGCGCGGGCTCACCCCTCCCGGACCGGTATCCGCTCCCACACCGACGACGCCGGCTCACCGCACCCGTACCCGTATCCGCTCCCGGATCCGCCGGGTCACCCAGGCTCCGGCTCACCGCTCCCGTACCCGCCGGGTCACCCAGGCTCCGGCCAGGGCCACCACCGCCATCGGCAGGAACACGGCCGCGAAGGCGGCGGGGTGGCCACCGGCGGCCGTGGTGGCCGGGCCGGCCGCCGCGCTGCCGCCGCCCAGGGCCGCGAAGGCCGCTCCGGTCCCCGACAGGAGGACGACGTTGGAGAGGGCGTCGGAGATCTGCAGCGCGGCCGAGTTGGCACCGGCCTCCTCCGGGGCGGACAGCCGCAGCAGGAGCACGCTGGTGGAGGAGATCACCAGTCCCATGCCCAGGCAGCCGAAGCCCCAGGCGACGGCGACCGTCCAGACGGGCACGGAGTGCACCAGCACGCTGGGCGCGGTCACGATCGCGGCGGCGACCAGCACCATCCCGGCGGTCATCAGCCGCTCCCGGTACGGCGCCACGCGCGGCCGGGACTGCACCCAGGAGCCCAGCGCCCAGGTACCGCCGCCGGCCGCGAGCGAGAACCCCGCGAGCGTCGGAGAGAGCCCGCGCTGGGTGACCAGCATCAGCGGGACGAAGGACTCGGCGGCGATGAAGGAACCGGCGGACAGCCCGCGCAGCAGCACGACCGAGGGCAGTCCCCGGGCCGCGCGGTAGGTTCCGCGCGGGAGGAGCCCGAGGACGGCGGGCACGAGCAGGGCGGCTCCGGCCAGACCGGGAAGCAGGGAGAGCGGCCGCAGGTCCTGGGCGGCGTACTGGAGGAGCCCGGCGCCGAGCGAGATGCCGAGCGCGAGCCGGATGCGGCGGCGGTCGAAGGAGGCCGCGCCCGCGTCCGCGTCGACCGGCCCGGCCGCCCGCCGCCGTATCTGCGGCAGGGCGAGGGCGAGCGGGAACACGACGAGGACGGGGATGCCGAGGAAGACCCAGCGCCAGCCGAGGTGCTCGGTGACGGCGCCGGCGGCGAGGGGGCCGACGATGGAGGGTACGACCCAGCCGGCCGCGAAGGCCGCCATGATCGCGGGCCGCAGCCGTTCCGGGTAGGCGCGGCCGACGACGACGTACAGGGCGACGATGACCAGCCCGCCGCCGAGTCCCTGCACGGCCCGTCCGAGGATGAACACCCACATCGCCTGCGCGGTCCCGGCGACGACGAGACCGGCGGCGAAGGCGCCGATCCCCGCGGTCAGCGCGCCGAGGGGGCCGCGCCGGTCGGACCACTGCCCGGCGAGGACCATCCCGAAGAGGCTGGTCGTGAAGTACCCGGAGAAGGCGAAGGCGTACAGCGCCACGCCGTCCAGTTCCCGCGCGGCGACGGGCATCGCGGTGCCGACGGCGGTCGCCTCGAAGGCGATCAGCAGCACGACGGACACGATGCCGACACTGAGCGAACGATAGGACCGGCTCAGCACGCCGCCGTCCGGTGCGACGGCCTGGCCCACGACAGCGGCGACACGGGATTCGACGGCACTCATGGCCGCCAGCGTAAGGCCCGACACCGAGTTTGACGCCTGTCAGGAGACCGACCTCCCCTCAGCCCTTGGACGTACGCCCACCCCCACTTCGGGGCGCCCCTGTGGTGCGTGCCCGGGCTCGGTCGCCGCCGGATCCGCAGCACATCCAGGGCCGGCCCGGCCGCCTTCATGAACGGCGTATGGCAGCCCTGTTGCAACCCCCCGTCCACCCTTGAACCCCGCCCGGCTCCCCCATACGTTCTTCTCACGAACACGGCCGTGTGCCCGAGTGGTTCAGGGGCTCGCCTGCAAAGCGAGTTACGTGGGTTCGAATCCCGCCACGGCCTCTGGTGACTTGACCAGGCAAAACGAAAGGGGCGGCACCCCATGCGGGGTGCCGCCCTCTTGGTCGCCCGTCTCAGTCGGCAAGGCGAGCGCCCACGCCCTTCCCGTCGGCGGCACACGATAGCCCTGGCAACCCGAAGGACGTGGGCAGAGCTGTAGTAGCGCTGGACGCCTGGCCCTCACGCGGTCTGCGCGATGAGCCGTGCGACATATGCGCACACCGACATGGTCGGCCACGCCCCAAAGGACGGCGAGCGACGAGGCGAGCGCTGGGCCCCGCCGATGGCCGCGACCGATGGAACGCCCGAACCGAGGGTTCCTGCGCCCCGCGCCAGCCCGTCTTTAAGGCCCGCTGTAGGCGGAAAATGCCCTCGAACACCAGTGCGCTGATCGGTTAGCGTGGCCCCCGATCGGCCGACGTCGCGCCTGACCAGCGCTGAATGACGGGCGGCCGGACTACGGAGGGGAAAACAACTTGAAGAGGACAACTGTCCGCCGTCTCACGCGGACGGGCGCCACAGCCTTGCTCGCTGCCACGATGATGGCCGGCACCATTGCCAGCGCGTCTGCGGCCGACGGCTCACCGACCGCGCCCGCGGAATCGGCACCGCACATCGTCAGTGCAGCCCAGTACACCGAGGAAGGCGGCGCGGACCCGCAGTCCATGGCGCCTGTCGGCGAGGTGTCGCCAGCCCAGGGCGCCAGTGTGCAGGAACTCACGGACCTTTTGACCAAGACGACCGGGCTCGGCCTCATGCAGGCGCCCGCAGTCGCGGACTACGAGAAGGTCGGCCAGTCGCTCACGTTCAGTCTCGGGGACGAGAACGTCGTGCGCCCGCTCAACATCACCCGCCTGACCGTCCACGGAGACGTGCCATCGTCGGTGCTCTCATCCGATGGCGACACGACGCGGACGACCACGCTGCCCAGTGGCAGTCAGCTGTTCACCGCTACGGGCAACGACGGCGTGAGGGTCAGCACTCTGTCCCAGGACGGCCAGCTGACCCTGTGGGAAGCCCCGGCCGTCTCGGCGCAGCACACCTACGGCACCGAGGACTTGGTGCGCTGGGCTACCACGGTTGACGAGCGGAATATCCCGGCGTCCCACTCCCCGGTTCGAGGCCTCACCCGAGCAGCCAAGCCTCACTGCCAGCTGATCCACAGCAAGGCGCCTTACCTACACGGGGGTTGGACAAGCATCCAGGCTGATGCGCAGATGCTGTGCAACCAGAGTGGCAAAGCCAACTTCGAAGCCTCGCTGCGCCAGTACCAGGGGCTCAGCATCTGGAGGACCAAGGATGTCCGGGGGTACACGAACGCGCAGGGCCAGACCTTCTCGCTCCTCCTGCACTACGAGTGCTCACGGCTCACCTCCAGCGGGTGGATCTACCGTGAGGACATCGGTAACGCGACCCTGCGCAACGGCAACGGCTACTGGGGGGACCACAATGTCTGGTCCAATACGGCCACGATCCACTGCGCATAGAACGCCCCCCAAGCGGCTATCGTGGGTGCGCGGGGATATAGGCCAGGCGCACTCTGACTGAACGGGGAAACGGGTGCAGAACGAGCAACGCCGCCCTGATTCGGCGGATCTCGTCGTGGCCGGATGCGGATGGCTGCTCATCGTGGCCGTGATCTCTCTGCCTGGCCTCCTGCTGAAAGACGGACCGCTGACCGCATACATGGCCACTGTAGGCGGGCTGATCGGCTTCCTCTGGGCCCGCAAGAGGCTGCACCGCTGACGGGCCTTGTTCTCTGCCCCGAATCACCCTGGGCAAGCCGGAACTTCCGGATTGCCCAGGGCTCAGTGGTGGCTTACTCGCCAGCGTGCAAGCTAGGACTCCGGGGCCGTCTCGGTCTCCCAAATCAGGCCATCCACCTGCCTCGCGATGTCCGTCCGCACGGCGTCCACCATGTGCTGGTAGCGAGCGGCCATGGCGGTGGTCGACCACCCCATGAGGCCCATGACGGCCCGCTCGGGGACACCGAGAATGAGTAGGACCGTGGCGGCGGTGTGACGCGCGTCGTGCAAACGCCCGTCCCTCACGTTCGCCTCAGAGAGAAGCGCCTTCCACTCGGTCCAGTCCCGGCGGTGTGACGGGCTTCGGCCGTACTCATCCGGGAAGACCAAGCCGTTTTCCTCCCAGTGCTTCCCAGCCTCCGTTCGCTCCGCTTCCTGCGCCTTGAGATGCGCATGAAGTAGGTCAACGAGCTGTTCGGGGAGACCGACCGCGCGACGGCCGGCACGCGACTTGGTAGTGGACAACTCCGGGTTGGTTCGTCTCCTCTGCGGGCAGTACCCGGCCGCCTTGCGTCCGCAGGGCTCCGCACACCCGTGGGCGTATTGCGGCCGGTGACGACTGCGTCGGACAACTAGGAACCCACCCGCAAGGTCCACGTCATCCCACTTCAACCCCAGCACCCCCGCAGAAAGGCCGGAACCGAGCGCTGACCTGCGGTGATGCGGCGGGCGGGCGGTGATGGGCCGTGCTCGCGGGCCCGGTGGGCGTACTGCTGGCGGACGTAGCCGCGCGGGTCCTTCTCGGCCTGTTCCGCGCGCCTGTAGCACGTGGTGCGGCCGACGCGGAGTCGGCGGGCAGCCTCCTCGACGGTGAGGAGAACCAGGGTCGGGTCGCGAGGGATTCGCGCTTTTCCATGATGTCGTCCGGGGTGTCCCCTTGACGCAGTCCGAGGGCCAGCGCGACGGCCCACCGTGCGGAGTTGCGATGCTGGTCGAAGCAACGAGACGCCAAGACCGTGAAGAAGCCTCGCAAGGCGTGGACGGTCAAGACATGGCTGACGCACTGGATCGAGAATGTTGCGCCCCTCGCCGTCCGGGGATGAGGTGCTTCCGCACAGCGACCCCGTATCCGACCATCGTGTTGTCGTTGACCCCCTCGCACTGGATCTGAAGCCCCGGCGTGATGCCAGCGATGGTGACCGTCTGCGGGCGCCAGTGTTCTCCCCGCGTCGTCGGCACGCGCATCACGGCGGGCCCGATGACCGTCAGCTCCGCTTCCACGATCACGGGCTTCATCGCGGTCTTGAGCTGTTTCTCAGCCTTGCTCGGCCGCCGGAGCCCCGCAGAAATCCGCGATATTCCGCAAAAATCAGGCAAAGCGAGTTACGTGGGTTCGAATCCCGCCACGGGCTCAAGTGCCTTGACCAGGCAGGACGACAGGGCGGCACCCCGCAGGGGTGCCGCCCTTCTCTCCGTCCGTCTCGGTCTCCGGGGGTGCGCCCATCGCTCGGACTCCGACGCGCCCGGTTCCGCGCCATCGCCCTGCGCACCGCGGGCCAACTCGCCCTGCGCGGCGACGCCATCGCTCACAGGTGCACCGCGGAGGTCCGCGTCAAGGAGGCCTTGGTCAGGTGGCTGCGTAGCTCCTGTGGGGCCGTCGGCGTTGGGGCTCACGCTTCCTGTGCGCCGACGTTGATTCCAACGGATGAAGCTGACGGGGGCGCTGCGTTTCCACCGCATCGCATTTGCGATCACTGTGGTGGCATCCGTGCAACGTCGTCCGCTGACACCCGACCTGATGTGGCGGTTCGACGTGTCATCTACCGGACAGGAAAGATCAGATGTTCGCTCGAAGACTGATGCGTTCGCTGGGCAGCGTTGTTGTGGTGCTGGGCACCGCAATGTCGCTGTCTGTCACAGCCAGCGCTGCTGCCGCCTCTCGCCAGGAACCGCTACTGGAAATCACCAAGACGGCGCAGACCCCGGAACCGTTCACGCCGGGCAGCACGATCCAGTACACCATCACGGTCACCAACGTCGGAGCCGGCGTCACCAACGGAAACATCACAGTCACCGACGCGCCGGGGCCAGGACTGACCCTGATCGGCATGCAGGGCCAGGGGTGGACATGCACGGGGAACCAGTGCATCACACCCACGGTCCTGGCGCCCTCCGGCTTCCCAGGTGACTCACTGTCGATCACGGTCACTGCGGCCGTGGCCTCGAACCCACCGAGCCAAGTGTGCAACGGTGCCGGCGTCTCGGGAGGCAACGCCCCACCGAGGACGACCCAGGTCTGCAACACGGTCGCGGTACCGCCCACGCCGGCCCAGCTGTCGATCACCAAGACCCACTCCGGCACCTTCGCCCAGGGTGGAACGGGGACCTACACCCTCACCGTGTCCAACGCCTCGAACGCCGGGACGACCAGCGGGACGGTGACCGTGACGGACACCCTGCCCGCAGGGGTCACCTTCGGCAACGCCACCGGCAACGGATGGACCTGCAGCGAGGCTTCGGGCACCGTCACCTGCACCCGCAGCGACGCACTGGCCCCGGGAGCGAGTTACCCGCCGATCACGCTGACCGTCAACATCACCTCCGGTGCAGCGTGCACCTTCACCAACTCCGCGACGGTCTCCGGTGGAGGCAGCCAGTCAAGAACCGCCGGCGACGCCACGACGCTCACCGGTGGCACCTGCAACGGCGGAGGCGGCAACGGCGGCGGAGGCGGTGGTTCGATCCTCCCCATCAACCTCAGCGGCCTTCTGCCTGCCTACAACAACATCAGCATCAACAACCCGGTGCACAGCCCTGGCACGACCAACAACACGACTCAGAACTTCGGTTTGACCTCGTGACGCCCAACGAGCAGCCCTCGGCCAGGAGCGCGCCCCGGTGGTCAGTTGACTGGACGCTTCCGTCCCGCCGGTGATCACCGATGAGATGTGGACCGGATCGAGCCGCTGGTGGCGGCCGCTCCGGTCCGCGTCCGGCTGCTGGGCCGACCGCCGCCGAACCAACCTGCGAAGCGAGGCACGTGGGTCCGATTCCCGCCACGGCCTCTTTCTTTTCCACCAGGACGGCAGCAGGGTGCGGCACCTCGCGAAGGTGCCGCACCCTGTTGTCGTACGGGACTCAGTTCTGGGACGCGTACGTCACGAAGTCTGTCCAGGCGTCCGGTGTGAGGGCGAGCTGCGGGCCGCCGAGGTTCTTCGAGTCGCGGATGTGCACCGCGCCGGGAGCGGTGGCCACCTCCACGCAGGACTCGCCGTTGGTACCGCTGCTGTAGCTGCTCTTGAACCACGCCAGAGCCGAAGCGCCCTCGGCGGAGGTCTTGCGCATCATGTCTCCCCAAGCAGTTTCTCGATGAAGGCGAGCGACTCCCGTGGCGGAAGAGCCTGCGCCCGAATGGTGCCGTGCTGCAACTCCAGGATGCGGAGCTGCTTCGGTTCGGAGACGGGTCGGCCGTTGAACAGACCGTCGGAACGGCCCACCGCCGTACCGTCCGAGAACTTCAGCAACTCGATCTTGCCGTCGAGCCCAGGATGGGCATCCGTGTCCGTCGGCATGACCTGCAGTGCGACGTTACGCAACCGCCCCACCTCCAACAGACGTTCGAGCTGCCGCTGCCACACCATTGTGCCCCCGACCTGTCGGCGCAGGACGGCCTCTTCCAGCACGAAATGAATCGAAGGGGCGGGGTCGCGCCCGAACACCGACTGCCGGTCCAGGCGGGCCGCCACCATGCGGTCCACATCGTCCGGCGAGTACGGCGGCTGCGCTGCCTCGATCAACGCTCGGGCGTGTTCAGGCGTCTGCAACAACCCGTGGACGCTGTTGCACTCGTACACACCGATCTCGACGGCCTTGCTCTCCAGCTCCTTCAGCTCGCGCACCTTCTTCGGGTACCGGACCTTCTCCACGTCCTCCTTCATCGCCGAGAGCAGGCCGCCCGCCCCCAGGACCTCGTCGGCCCGGTCCAGGTACTCCGGTCTGGGGATCCGCTTCCCGCCCTCGATTTTGTAGACCATGTCCTCCCCGTAGCCGACGGCCTTGCCGAAGTCGCCGGCCTTCATGCCCACCGCTTCTCGCCGCAGCTTCAACTGCCGTCCGACGGTGGTGATGACGGCGACACCCCACTCGTCGTCCGGGTCCACCGGCCAGCCCCGTTCGCTGACCGCATCCTTGACCGGCTCGTCGTCCATGTCGGCCGCCCCTCCGTGACTGTGCGTATCGGCATCGACACGCATCACGGTAGGGGCCTCCGACACGCTCAGTGAGCGGGATGGGGAAATTGCGCGGCCGGGTGGTTCAGAGGGTTTCGTGGGGGGCGTCCTGGAGGATTTCCGTCCAGTAGTGCCAGGCCGTCTCGGGGAGCGTTGCCGTGGGGTCGAGGGTGGTCAGGGTGTGGAGCATGGCCGCGGCCAGCTGGTCGTAGGCCCGGGTGGTGAGTTCGCGGCCCAGGTGTGCGTCGATCGTGCGCTCGTGGTGCAGGAGGAAGAGCGTGAAGGCGAGCGTGGAGACGTCCGTGTTGAGGGGGTGGAGCGTCGCCCCGGATTCGCTGAAGGTCAGGACCGCGCCCGTTCTGCCGTCGAGCACCAGGCTGCTCTCCTCGGCCAGCCGGCCGAGGCGGATCAAGTGGTCGCAGTGGGCCGGCAGTTCGTCCACGAGGTGGCCACCGTGTGCGTCGGTGAAGTACTCGCGGAGGGTCGGCAGGGGGACGTCCGTGTCGGCGTGGAAGAGGACCGCCTCCTCGGGCAGCCCCGTCTCGCGCAGGAAGCGGCGGGTCGGCTCGTGGGTGAGCGTGGCGGGGAAGTCGACCTCTTCGAAGCGGGCCACCCTGCCGTGGCCGAACTCCTGGTCCATCACGCGTGCGGGGACGTCCAGGGTGAGGCCGGTCGCGGTACCCGGGCCCGCGACGAGGGCGAGCGGGCGGATCAGTGCGGCCGCCTTCCAGTACGGCGGGACCCTGCCGTCCGTGCCCTCCTCGAAGAGGGCGAGCAGGCGGCGGGAGGCCTCGGCCACCGTACCGGGGCCGAACCGGCCGGCCGGTGAGGCCAGCCGGACCCGCAGGCCCGCCAGTTCCTCGGTGACCGCGGCGAATCTCAGGAGCGTGTCCAGGGAGGGCGCGAAAGGGCGCGGGTCGGACGGCTGGAAGAGGTAGGCCGTGGTGATCTCGCCCGTGGCGCCGTCGAGCAGGATGGACTCGGGCGGCATGCCCGCGGGGTTGAGCAGTTCGCCTATGACCAGGCGGCTGCGCAGCTCCTCCGCCACCCGGAAGGGGCCGCCGGCCGCGTCGGCGAGTGTGCGCAGGCCGTGCGTGCGCAGCGGGGAGAAGGTCAGCAGGTCGGTCTCCGCGGGCAGGCCGGGGCCGGTGAGCAGGCCGCGCGTCGGCGCGTGCGTGACGTACCGGTCCAGCTCCGCCTCGGTCAGCGTGATCGCCGTACTCCTGGTGTCGGTCGTGCTCATCGCTCCCCCGCGGTCTTCCCCGTGCCTGCCCGTGCGAGTACGTCGTCGTGCGCGATCGTGCGCCGGGTGCGGTGCCCCCACTGCCCAGCACAGTACGCCGCCCCACTGACAACGGCCCTCCGCAGCGATGACGTCCGGGGCCGCGGAGCCGTTCCGGGTCCGCGGCGGTCGCCCTCAGGTCACGTGAACCCGGGTGACGTGAACTCGGGTCACGTGAACCCGGGTGACGTGAACCTGGGTGACGTGAACCCGGGTCACGTGAAGTAGATGCCGCCCAGCACGACGGCCAGGGCCGCCGCGAGGAACAACAGGACCCACAGCACCAGCTTCCCGACGCTCGGCGGAGGTTCGTAGCGGGGCTCTTCGGGCGGTGTGCTCACCGGGCGGTCACCGCCGCCTGCGGACGGATCGGGAGGCGGTTGACCGGGCGGCCGGTGGCCGCGCGGACGGCGGCGGCGATCGCCGCGGGGGCCGTGACCACCGGGACCGCGCTGACCGACTTGGCGCCGAAGGGCGCGACCACGTCCCGTTCCTCGACCAGCTTGACGATCCGGATGTCCGGCGCGTCGAGGACGGTCGGCAGGGCGTATCCGGTCAGGTCCGGGTGGCGGATCAGGCCGCGCGGTGTGCGCAGGTTCTCGGTGAGGGCGATCCCGACGCCCTGGGTCACGCCCGCCTCGATCCGGGCCGCCAGCTGCACCGGGTTGAGGATCCGGCCCACGTCCTGGGCGACCGCCAGCTCCACCACCCGGACCGAGCCCAGTTCGATGTCGACGTCCACCACCGCGCGGATCGCGCAGAAGGCGAGGCCCACGAAGGCGTCACCCTGACCGGCGGCGTCCAGGGGCTCGGTGGGGTGCGGCCGGCACTGGGCCGTGGCCCACAGCTCCTTGCCGTCCAGCGCCTCGGTGACGGTCGTCGACAGCACACCGTCGTACGAGGTGATCTTGCCGTCGGTGATCTGCAGGAGTTCGGTGGACATGCCGAACTTGTGGGCCAGGGGCTGCAGGAGCTGGGCGCGGACCATCTTCGCCGCGCGCTCCACCGCGCCGCCCGACACCCAGGTGTGGCGGCTGCGGCAGCCCGCGCCGGCCGGGGGCTGGTCGGTGTCGACCGGGGCCACGTGGACTTCCTCGATGCCGAGGGTCTCCTGGACGATCTGCCGGGCCAGGGTGGTGAAGCCCTGGCCGGTCTCCACGGCAGCGCACAGGACGGTCGCGACGCCGTCGTGGACCTTGACCGTCGCCGTGGACACCTCGTCGGCGCCCTCCGCGCCGAGCATGTGCACCATGCCCAGGCCGTAGCCGACCCCCCGGCGCACCGCGCCCGGTTCGCCCGCGCCCTCGGGGCCGCCGGGCAGCAGCCACTCCTCCTCGGGCGTGTCCTTGGGCAGTGCGGGCAGCGGGAAGTCGCGCACGGACTGCAGGAGTTCGGCGACGGGCGCCGGGCAGGTCACCGTCTGGCCGATCGGCAGGACGTCACCGGTCGCGAGGACGTTGCGCAGGCGCAGCTCGGCCGGGTCCAGGCCCAGCTTCTTCGCGAGCTTGTCCATCTGGGCCTCGTAGGCGGCGCACACCTGCATGGCGCCCTCGCCGCGCACGTGGCCGGAGGGCGGGTTGTTGGTGCGGACGGCCCAGCCCTCGATGAAGGCGTTGGGGACGACGTACGGGCCGCACGCGAAGGAGACGGCGGCGGCCAGAGCGTCGGCGGAGGTGTCGGCGTACGCGCCCGCGTCGAGCAGGATCTGCGCCTCGACCTTGACCAGCTTGCCCTCGGCGTCGGCGTGGTGGCGGTACCTGAGCAGCGTCGGATGACGGTGGGCGTGACCGAGGAAGGACTCCTCGCGGGTGGCCGTGAGCTTCACCGGGCAGCCGGTCTTGAGCGCGAGCAGGCCGAGGGGGAGCTGGAAGCCCTGGTCCTCGCGGTCGGCGGTGGCCCCGGGCACCCCGGTGACGACGATCTTCACCCGATCCGGGGAGAGGCCGTAGCAGGCGGCGGCCGAGTTCCGGTCGGTGTGCGGGTCGGTGGAGGCGAGGTACAGCTCGACCCCGCCGTCGGGCCGGGGTACGGCGAGGCCGGCCTCGGCGCCGACGGGAGCCGGGTCCTGGCGGCCGATGCGGTACAGGCCCTCGACGACGACCTCGCCGGCCGTGTCCGGGTCGCCGTGGCGCAGCGGGATGTGCCGGATCAGGTTCCCGTCGGGGTGCAGCGGCTCGGCCTCGAAGGCGTGCTCGGGGTCGGTGACCGGGTCGAGCAGCTCGTACTCGACGATGACGGCCGCGGCGGCCATCCGCGCGGTGTCCGGGTGGTCGGCGGCGACGGCCGCGATGGGCTCGCCGTGGTGGCGTACGACCTCGGAGGCGAAGACCGGGCGGTCGGGGGTGCCCCGGCCGTGCCGGGGGGTGCCGGGGACGTCCTCGTGGGTGACGACGGCCCGTACGCCGGGCATCGCGCGCGCGTGGCCGGTGTCGATCGACACGATCCGCGCGTGCGCGTGCGGGGAGCGCAGGACGGCCGCCCACAGCAGGCCCTCCGCCCACAGGTCGGCCGCGTACGGGAAGGTGCCCTCGGTCTTGGCGCGGGCGTCGGCGTGCGGCAGGGAGGCGCCGATGCCGTGCGGCAGCGGTTCGGCCGCGGGGGCGGACTCCGCCGCGGTGGTCGCGATGCCGGCTTCGTTGCTCACGCCTGGCCTCCGTCCTGGCCGTAGTGCTGGTCGTGCGGTCCGGGGGCGCCGTACGGGTCGGGCGGCGCGTCGCCGTAGCCGTCCGGCGCGTGCCCGTACCCGTTCGATCCGTCGCCGTAGCCGTCCTGCGGGTCCCCGTAGCCGTTCGCCGCGTCGCCGTAGCCGTTCGGTGTCCCGCCGTACGGGCCCTGCGGTTCGCCGTGGCCGCCCTGCGCGTCCCCGTAGCCGGCGGGAGCGCTCCGGGGGGTGTCGAACGCGCCCGGCGCCTCGAACGCCGACGGGTTGACGCCACCGGAACCGGGGCCCGCCTGGTGCGGGATGCGTGCCTCGCCCGCGTCCGTCTCGGGGCCGGCGTGCGCGGCCTCGCGTTCGGCGACGACCTCCTTGACGGCATCCAGGACGCCCCGGTAGCCGGAGCAGCGGCACAGGTTGCCGCACAGGGCCTGCCGGGTCTCCAGCTCGCTCGGCGCCGGGTTGCCCTCCAGCAGGTCGTGCACGGTCATCGCCATGCCCGGCACGCAGAACCCGCACTGCACGGCACCGCACCGGGCGAGCGCGCGCTGCACGTCGGACGGCTGCCCGTCCGCGGCCAGGCCCTCGACCGTACGCACCTCGCTGCCGGCCGCGGTGACCGCCGGGACCAGGCAGGAGGCGACCAGCCGCCCCTCGACCTGCACGTTGCAGGACCCGCACTCGCCCTGCGAGCAGCCGTCCTTGGCGCCCGCGAGACCGAGCCGTTCCCGCAGGACGTACAGCAGGGACTCGCCGATCCAGGCGTCGGTGACGGGACGGTCGGCGCCGTTGACGCGCAGGACGTAGGAGGCGAGGGGGTGGTCGTCGTGCGGTGCGAGCGGTGCGGCCGGGTCCTCGGCGCCGCCCTGGACCGTGTCGTCCGCCGCGTCCCCGGCCGTGTCGCCGGTCCCGCCCTCGGGCATGTCGCCCGCGGTGCCCGGCGAGCCCGAGTCGGCGGCGTGTCCGGGTACGGCACCCTCGGCGGCGTGTTCCGGTCCGTCGGCGCTCGCCGCGTCGGAGTCGGGCGCCGGGGCGCTGTCGGACGCCGGGTCGTCGGTCCGTCCCTGGCCGTCGGTCCGTCCCTGGGCGGTGGCGGCCGCCGGGTCCGTCGTGGCCGGTGAGTCGAACCGCGCCGACGCGTCGTCCGTGTCCGCCGCCGTGGCGGCCTGACGCCGGTCCGCCGGGCCTGCGGGCTCCTCGTGCCCCGCCGGGCCGTCAGCGGGTCGCTCAGACGCCTCCGCGGGGCCGTGGGATCCGGCGCCCGCGTCGGGGACGGCGGGGCCGTGGACGCCCGCGTCCGGGGCCGCGCCGGAGCCCGTCTCCGCATCCTGTGCCGGCCGCGTCGCGGTCGCACCGGGCGCTGCCTGCGCGGCGGTTCCGCCGGACGTCTCGCTCTGCCCGGCGTCCACGCGCCCGTGACCCGCGTGCCCCTGCTCGGCGTGCCCGTCCTCCGCGGGCCCGTTCGGCCGGTCGTTCTCCGCGTGGCCGGCCGGGCCGGGTCCGTACCCCTCGTGCGGGGCGTAGCCGTCGGGTCCCTCCGGCGCGTGCGCCGGGGCCGGGGCCGCGGGGTGGGCGCCGGTGTGGTCGGGCAGGGGTGCGGCGGGGCCGTCCGGGGTCCGCGGCTGCGCGGGCTGGTCCCAGGGGCCGCCCGCGCCGTCCGTCGCCCAGGGCGCCGCAGCGCCGCCGGGCAGGGTGGCGGGCGGGGTGCCGCCCCACTGCTCGACCAGTGAGGACGTGGTGAATTCGCCCGATTCGTCCGGAAGCTCGCCACCGGCGACGGGGATGGACCACTGCCCGGTGACGTCGTGCCCGGCCGGGGCCGGGGCCGGGGGCTCCTCGAAGGTCCAGTGCTGGGTGGCGCCCGGCTGGTAGGTGAACCGGTCGGCGGCCTCCGTGGACTGCGCCGGGTGCGTGGCGTTCGGGTCGGGCCACTGGGCGCCGGCGGCGGGTGCCGTCCAGGTGCCGGGGGCCGCGGGGTCGCCGGTCCCGGGGGTGACCGCTATCTGCGGCGGCACATAGCCGTGACCGGGTGCGGCGAGCGGGCTGTCGCCGGACAGCAGGGCCTCGATGCCGCCTTCGGGGAGCTTGACGAAGGCGGTGGCGCCGTCGTCGTAGTCGCCCTGGGGCAGCGGGTTCCAGCGTCCGCCGCCCTGGGGCGTGCCCTCTCCGTGCTGGTCGTCGGTCACGACAGCGCCCTCCCCAGTGCTCGTCGGGCCAGCGCGGCGACGGTGCGCCGCAGGTGCAGTACGGCGGGCGGAAGCGGGGCCACCGAGCCGTCGGGCTCGGGTGCCGGATCGGGGATGCAGGCCGCGGCGACGTACTCGCCGAAGGCGTTCAGGGCCTCCGGGACGAGGGCGCGGTCGTTGTCCCAGTCGATGAGTTGCGCGACCCACTGCTCGGCCTCCAGGGGCCGCAGCGGCATCGGCGCTATGGCTCCGACGGCGCACCGCACCCCGCGCCGGGCGGGGTCGAGGACGAGGGCCACGGAGGCCAGTGCGCGGCCCGGGCCGGTGCGTCCGGTGGCCTTCAGGAAGACCTGCGGGGCGTGCAGCAGGGGCACGCGCACGTAGCCGATCAGCTCGCCGGCGCCCAGCATCTCCACGCCGGCCAGCAGGTGCGAGACCGGGATCTCCCGGCGGGCTCCGCCCGGGCCCGCGATGACCAGTGTCGCCTCCAGGGCGGCCAGCACCGGGAGCGCGTCCCCGGTGGGGGCGGCGGAGGCGATGTTGCCGCCGAGCGTGCCGGCGTTGCGGATGTGCGGCGGGCCCGCGGCGCGCGCCGCGGCGGCGAGCGCGGGGATGAGGGCCGCGAAGTCGGGCCGACCCATGCGGGCGTGGGTGAGGCCCGCGCCGAGCAGCGCGTGGCCGTCCTGGTACTGCCAGCCGCGGATCTCGCTGATCCGCCCGAGGCCCACCAGGGCGGTGGGCCTGAGCTGGCCGGAGTTGACGGCGGCCATGAGGTCGGTGCCGCCCGCGACCGGAACCGCGACGGGCATGGCGGCCAGGGCCGCCACGGCCTCGTCCAGTGTCGTGGGCAGCGTGACGGCCTGCGCCGCCTGCGGTGCGTGCGTGGTCAAACCGGCTGCCCCTTCCCGCTGCCCCACCTGGTCCCACCTGTGTGGCCGTACGGTACGTGCTCACAGGGCGGACGTGGCAACTCTGGCACATCTTCGCAAGGGCCGAACGCGGGGGTCCGCTAGGAGGCATTCGCCCACCTCATCAGGGAGATGGTCCGTTTTCACACGGCATCACCGGTGCGCGCGGATTGCCACTCTTCGGTGACCGTCGGGTTCTTTTTCCGTTACTTGTTCGGGGGCGGACCCTCGATCGGGCGTCCGAGCACACCCGGGCGCCGCTGCCAGGGCCGGGGGCCGGTGGGCGGCCGGTAGGCGACGCCGAGGGCGTCGAGCCGCCGGTAGTGGGCGGTCATCCGGCGCTCGAACCCGGCGAAGTCCCGTTCCGCCGGGGCGGGCAGCCGGCTCCAGGCCACCTCGGCGAAGGCCGCGAGCCGGGGGAAGGCCTGGTAGTCCACGCGCGCGCTGTCCTCCAGCACCTCGGTCCACACGTTCGCCTGGGTGCCCAGGATGTGCCCGGCCTCCGCCTCGGTGAGGCCGGGCGGCACGGGTTCGAACCGGTAGACGTCCTCCAGGGTGCGCACGAAGCCGATCGGCACCGGTTCGTCCTCGCCCGGTGCCTGGCGGTGGTCCAGGTAGACGTACTGCTCGGGGCACATGACCACGTCGTGGCCGGCTCGCGCGGCGGTGACGCCGCCCGCGTATCCGCGCCAGGAGGAGACCGCCGCGTTCTTCGCGAGGCCGCCCTCCAGGATCTCGTCCCAGCCGATGAGGCGGCGGCCGCGTGCGGCGAGCCAGGCGTCGAAGTGCCCGATGAACCAGGACTGCAGTTCCTCAACGTCGGTGAGACCGAGGTCGGCGATGCGGGTCTTGGCGGCCACCGACCGGCTCCACTGCTCCTTGCGGCATTCGTCGCCGCCGACGTGGACGAACCGCGACGGGAACAGCTCCAGAACCTCCTCGAACACCCCCTCGTAGAAGCGCAGGGTGGTGTCGGTGGGGGCCAGTACGTTGGAGCAGATACCCCAGGTGTCCATGACGGAGAGGGCGGTGGTGTCGATGACGTCGGTGTTGCCGAGTTCCGGGTACGCGGCGATGGCGGCCTGCGAGTGGCCCGGTACGTCGATTTCCGGGACGACGGTGATATGCCGCTCGGCGGCGTAGGCGACGATCTCGCGGATGTCGTCCTGGGTGTAGTAACCCCCGTGCGGCTTCTCCTCCCACAGCGGTGAGGCCCGGTGACCGAATTTCGACCGCGCTCGCCAGGAGGCGATCTCGGTCAGCTTCGGGTAGCGCTTGATCTCGATGCGCCAGCCCTGGTCGTCCGTCAGATGGAAGTGGAAGACGTTGAGTTTGTGGGCGGCCATCAGATCCAGGTAGCGCAGCACGCCTTCCTTGGGCATGAAGTGCCGGGCGACGTCGAGGAGAAGGCCGCGCCAGCCGAACCGCGGCGAGTCCTGGAGGCGCACCAGGGGAAGCCGCCATTGCCTGCCGGGCAGCGGGGCACGCCGGAAGGCGTCCGGGCCGAGGAGCTGCCGCAGCGTCTGGGCGCCCCAGAAGAGGCCCGCCGGGCCGCCTCCCACCAGGTGGACACCGGTGCGCTCGACGGTGAGCCGGTAGCCCTCCTCGCCGAGTTCCCCGGTGACCCCAGGGTGCGTGGAGAGCCGCACGACGTCGGTGACTTCGGTGTTCCCGGCGTCCTCGGGGGCGAGGGGCAGGCCGGTGGCCGCGCCCAGGGTGGCGCGCAGCCAGCGCTCCGTTCCCGCCCCGCCCTCCCCCGCGGCGAGCCCGGTGCCGGGCCCCAGTTCGAAGAAGCCGTCCCCGTAGGCCGTCATGTCGAGGGGCGCCGGAATCACATCCACCATGTTCAATCCTTAACCGCTCCGCCCAGTCCCGAGACCAGACGGCGCTGAACGAGTACGAAGAAGACCAGCACCGGAATCGTCATCACCGTGGAGGCGGCCATGACCCCGCCCCAGTCCGGCTCGTCCGGCTTGTAGAACACCAGCAGGGCCATCGGCAGGGTCGACTGCGAGGTGTCGCTGATGATGAAGGACTTGGCGAACAGGAAGTCGTTCCAGGCCGAGATGAAGGAGAAGACGCTCGTGGCCACCAGGCCGGGCAGAACGAGGGGGAAAAGGATCTGCCAGAGGAATCGCCCGCGGCTCGCCCCGTCGAGGTACGCGGCCTCCTCCAGGGCCTCGGGAACCGCTTTCACGAACCCACGCAGCATCCAGATCGCGAAGGGGAGCGAGAAGGCGATGTGCGGCAGGATCAGCGAGCCGAGGGTGTTCAGCTGACCGAAGTCCCGCATGAGGAAGAACAGCGGGATCGTGAGGGCTTCCACGGGCACCATCTGGGCCACCAGGAACATGATCAGCAGGGTGGTTCGGAAGCGGAAACGGAATCGCGTCACGGCGGTCGCCGCGAGAAAGGCGATCAGCGCGGAGGCGATCACCACACTTCCCGCCACCACCAGGCTGTTGACGAAGTACCGGCCGAATTCCTGTTGCCCGAAGACCCGGCGGAAGGCGTCCAGGGACGGGGCGAGCGTCCAGGGCCTCGGCCGGTCGGACTGGATCTCCCCGGTCGGCTTGAAGGCGCTCAGCACCATCCAGTACAGCGGGAAGGCCACCACGACGGCGGCGAGCAGCGCCGTCCCTTCGGCGAGCAGCCGCCAGGGCCGCCTCACAGCTCCTCCCCCTGCCGGCGCAGCAGCCGCAGGTACCCGAGGGTCACGGCCAGCAGGAGCAGCAGCATCACCACGCCGATCGCCGAGCCGAGCCCGTACTGCGAGGACGCGAACGCCTGCTGGTAGGCGTACACGTTGAGCACCAGGTTCTGGCCCGCGATGCCACCGCCGTCGGTCATGACGTAGATCTGGGTGAACACCTTGAAGTCCCAGATGACCGACTGGATGGTGACGACGGTGAGGATCGGCCGGAGCATCGGCGCCAGCACCGAGCGCCAGATCCGCCACTGCGAGGCGCCGTCCAGGGCGGCGGCCTCCAGCACCTCGGCCGGCACGGAGCGGATGCCGGCGTAGACGGTCACCATCACGAACGGGAAGGAGCACCAGACCACTTCGAGCAGCACGAGCAGGAAGGCGCTGTACCGGCCGTAGGTCCAGGAGTGGTCCCCCAGCCCCAGCAGCCGGTCGACGGGTCCGAAGTCCGGGTCGAACAGGAACAGCCACACGGTGGAGCCGGTGACCGCCGGGGTGGCCCAGGCGCCGAGCGCGGCCAGCAGCAGGGCCAGCCGCGGTACGGCACGCACG
Organism: Streptomyces sp. NPDC096012; assembly: GCF_040426375.1. Classification (NCBI taxonomy): domain Bacteria; kingdom Bacillati; phylum Actinomycetota; class Actinomycetes; order Kitasatosporales; family Streptomycetaceae; genus Streptomyces; species Streptomyces sp. NPDC096012. The sequence continues at coordinate 88,203 of NZ_JBEOTD010000019.1, read as the reverse complement.
CGGGTGAGGAGGACGGCGAGGGCGCAGCCGACGGCGAGGGTGGAGCCGACACAGGCCGCGGCGAAGACCACGGTGGCCAGCAGCACCTGCCAGAACCGCCCGTCGGAGAACAGGTCCGTGTAGTTGCCGAACCCCCGGAAGACGGCCGGTTCCCCGCCGCTGACCTGTGCCTGGGTGTAGTGGAAGAGGGAGATCAGCCCGAGCTGGTAGACGGGGTAGACGAGCAGTGCGCCGAGGACGACGAGGGCGGGCGCCAGGTACAGCCAGGGAGTGGAGCGGCCGGCCCGGGGGCGCGGGGCGGTGACGTACGCGGCTCTGCCGGGCGGCCGCGTGGGGCCGGGCACGGCCGGCGCCCGCCCATGGTCTGCGGGCGCCGGCTTGCCGGGCGCCCTCATCCGGCCGAGCCGAACGCGTCGTTCATCTTGGCCGCGGCCGACCGGGCAGCGGCGTCCACGCTCTTCCTGCCGCTGATCACCTCCTGGAACATGGTCGGCAGCAGCAGCGAGGAGTCGATCTGCGACCAGGCGGCCGAGGCGGGGACGAACTTCGTGCCGGCCGCCAGGGTCCGCACGAAGGGCTTCACGAACGGCTCCCGGGCCGCGGCCTGCTGTCGTACGTCCGTGAACGTGGGCAGGAAGCCCATCGCGTCGAACAGGGCCGACTGCGTCCTCTTGGAGGCCAGCCGTTCCATGAGGTCCACGGCGAGCGTGCGGTGTGCGGTGCTCTTCAGGACGCCGATGTTGTTGCCGCCCGCGAACGCCGGGGCGATCGAGCCGGGGGCCACACCCGGCAGCGGTACGACCGCGTACCTGCCCTTGACCTTGCCCGCCTCCACGGCCGCGTGGCTGAAGTCGCCGCCGATCGCCATGCCGGCCTTGCCGGCCGCGAACGCGGTCACCGTGTCGTTGCCGCCCATGCCCGCGCACTTGGCGGCGGGGCAGTTGGTGTCGGAGAACAGCGAGGTGTAGGCCTTGATGCCCTTGCGTGCGGCCGCGCCGTCGATCGCGGAGGCGTACGAGCCGCTCCTGCCGGTCGCCAGGTCACCGCCGTTGGCCCAGATGAAGGGCATCGCGCCGTAGGTGTAGGCGCCGCCGACGACCAGGCCGTACAGGTCGGGCCTCGCGGCGCGGACGGCACGGGCCGTGGTGGCCAGTTCGGCCAGGGACCTGGGCGGTCGGAGGCCGAGTTCCCGGAAGACGTCGGTGCGGTAGTACAGGGCGCGGACGCCGACGTAGAGGGGGGCGCCGTAGACCTTGCCGTCCACGGTGACGGACTGCCGGGCGGTGGGGTCGGTGTCCTTGGCCTCGCCCCAGGTGCCGAACTCGTGGGTGACGTCGAGGAGTCCGCCGTCGTGGACGTAGCCGGCGGTGTCGGTGTTGCCGTACTCGATGACGTCCGGGGCGGACTTCGGGTCGTTGAAGGCGGCCTTGACGCGCTGGGCGCGGGTCTCCACGGGGATGTACTCGACCGCGACGTCGGTGTGCTCGTGGGCCTTCTCGAAGGCGGTGACGACGCTGTCGACGACCTTCTTCTTCGGCTCGTTGCCGACCTCCTGGAAGAGCCACACCCGCAGGGTGCCGCTTCTGTCGTCCCGGCCGGAGGCTGAGCCGGAGGCGGACTGGGGGGCGCAGGCGGTCGCGACGACCAGGGTGAGCAGCGCGGCGAGTGGGGCGGACAGCTTCATGGAGCGTTCCTCCGGAGAATGTGCGTTGCAACATGTGCAATGACTGTTTCGCTCTGCACAACACCAGGAGGCTAAGGACTACATGAACATGGCGACAAGAGGTCTCCACCACTTCGTGACCGGAAAACACGAAGGCCCCCGGCGGACGCGCGGGTCGCGCGCGTGCCGGGGGCCTCGCGGAATCTCAGGCCGGCGGGGAGGGCGTCACTTCTTCTTGTCGCCGCCCTTGTCGTCGCCCCCGCTGCTCATGGACTCGTAGATCTCCTTGCACATGGGGCACACGGGGTACTTCTTCGGGTCACGGCCCGGCACCCAGACCTTGCCGCACAACGCCACGACGGGGGTGCCGTCGAGGGCGCTCGCCATGATCTTGTCCTTCTGGACGTAGTGGGCGAAGCGCTCGTGGTCGCCGTCGCCGTGGGACACCTGTGGCGTCGGCTCTACGAGGGTCCCCGTACCAGTCCCGCGCTCGGGCTCAAGAGTGCTCATACCGCCCAGGGTACTGAAGCGCGGGGGCATCAGTTGAGCGAAGGGTCGTCCGGATACGTGGCCACCATCGCCAGCTCGTTGCGCTGGCGGCGCAGCACCTCGCGCCAGAGCCTCTCCGGCGCCGGCGAGGAGACGTCGCCCGGTTCGGACTCGACCACGTACCAGGCGCCCTCGACCAGCTCGTCCTCCAGCTGACCGGGTCCCCAGCCGGCGTAACCGGCGAAGATCCGCAGGCCGCCCAGGGCCGAGGCGAGCAGCTCCGGCGGTGCCTCCAGGTCGACCAGGCCGATCGCGCCGTACACCCGCCGCCAGCCGAGGGGGGCACGGTCGCCGTTCGAGCCGCCCGGGATGACCGCCACGCCGAGCGCCGAGTCCAGTGACACCGGGCCGCCCTGGAAGACCACACCGGGCTCGCCCGCGAGATCCGCCCAGCCCTCCAGGATGTCGCCCACGTCCACCGGGGTGGGCCGGTTCAGGACGACACCGAGGGAGCCCTCCTCGTCGTGGTCGAGAAGGAGCACCACCGCACGGTCGAAGTTCGGGTCCGCCAAGGCGGGCGTGGCCACGAGCAGCCGCCCTGTGAGCGAGGACACCTCGGTCATGCCAGACATGATCCCGCATCTTTCCCCGATGTGGGGAGCCAATCGGGCGCACCGGAGGGAACGCAGCTCAGGGCGCGGGGGTGCGGCCCCGGCGCACATCCGCGTCCCGTGACGTCGCGTGCCCGACGGAGAACGGTTCGTGTTGTGACACACCTATGACGTGACTGCGCCGTCCTCAGGCTTACGGGCGAGGGGTGATCGGCGACTACCCTGTCTTCCCGGCCCCTGCGCACAGTGATCGGCCGGCCCCTGCCCAACTCATCGGAACGCGAGATTCATGACCGTCAACGACGATGTCCTGCTTGTCCACGGCGGAACCCCGCTGGAGGGCGAGATCCGTGTCCGAGGTGCGAAGAACCTCGTACCGAAGGCCATGGTCGCCGCCCTGCTGGGCAGCGCGCCGAGCCGACTGCGCAATGTTCCCGACATCCGTGACGTGCGGGTCGTACGCGGCCTGCTCCAGCTGCACGGCGTGACGGTCCGTCCGGGCGAGGAGCCCGGTGAGCTGGTGCTCGACCCGACGCACGTCGAGAGCGCCAACGTGGCTGACATCGATGCCCACGCGGGCTCCAGCCGCATCCCGATCCTCTTCTGCGGCCCGCTGCTGCACCGCCTCGGCCACGCGTTCATCCCGGGCCTGGGCGGCTGTGACATCGGCGGCCGGCCCATCGACTTCCACTTCGACGTGCTGCGCCAGTTCGGCGCGACCATCGAGAAGCGCGCGGACGGGCAGTACCTGGAGGCTCCGCAGCGGCTGCGCGGAACGAAGATCCGGCTGCCGTACCCCTCCGTCGGCGCGACCGAGCAGGTGCTGCTGACGGCCGTACTCGCCGAGGGCGTCACGGAGTTGTCCAACGCGGCCGTCGAGCCGGAGATCGAGGACCTCATCTGCGTGCTGCAGAAGATGGGCGCGATCATCGCGATGGACACGGACCGGACGATCCGCATCACCGGTGTGGACCAGCTCGGCGGGTACACCCACATGGCCCTGGCGGACCGCCTGGAGGCCGCTTCCTGGGCGTCGGCGGCGCTGGCGACCAATGGCAACATCTACATCCGCGGCGCCCAGCAGCGCTCGATGATGACGTTCCTGAACACCTACCGGAAGGTGGGCGGCGCCTTCGAGATCGACGACGAGGGCATCCGGTTCTGGCACCCGGGCGGCCAGCTGAAGTCCATCGCGCTGGAGACGGACGTGCACCCCGGCTTCCAGACCGACTGGCAGCAGCCGCTGGTGGTGGCGCTGACCCAGGCGACCGGCCTGTCCATCATCCACGAGACGGTGTACGAGTCCCGGCTGGGCTTCACCTCCGCGCTCAACCAGATGGGCGCCCACATCCAGCTCTACCGCGAGTGCCTGGGCGGCTCCGACTGCCGCTTCGGCCAGCGCAACTTCCTGCACTCCGCGGTCGTCTCGGGACCGACCAAGCTGCAGGGCGCCGACCTGGTCATCCCCGACCTGCGCGGCGGCTTCTCGTACCTCATCGCGGCCCTCGCGGCCGAGGGCACCTCGCGCGTCCACGGCATCGAGCTGATCAACCGCGGCTACGAGAACTTCATGGAGAAGCTCGTGGAGCTGGGCGCCAAGGTCGAGCTTCCGGGCAAGGCACTGGGCTGACCGGCGCGCCCGGCCGGGCCCGAGACACCCCCGGCCGGGGATCCGGGGGCGCATGGGGAAGCCGGTGGCGCCGGACGCCACGGTCGAGCTTCCCGGCGAGGCGCTCGGCCGGAGCGTCGCCTACGCCGAATGGGCGGCCCCCCTGCACAGGGGGGCCGCCCATTCGGCGTCTTCGGCTGAGGCGCGCCCGGAAGGGGCGTGGGGGCTGCGCGGCCGGTCACGACCGGCCCGCAGTCACCCACGGCGCTCCGGGCGGACGGCGCTCGAAGGGGAGCGCCTACTTGCCCTTGGCGGCTTCCTTGAGCTTGCTGCCCGCGGTGACCTTCACGCTGTAGCCGGCGGGGATGTTGATGGGCTCGCCGGTCTGCGGGTTGCGCGCGGTACGAGCGGCACGGTGGGTGCGCTCGAAGGTCAGGAAGCCGGGGATGGTGACCTTCTCGTCGCCCTTGGCAACGATCTCGCCGACGATCTCGGCGAACGCGGCCAGCACGGCGTCGGCGTCCTTGCGGGTCACCTCGGCGCGGTCGGCCAGCGCGGCCACCAGCTCACTGCGGTTCATGTTGTTACTCCCGTGTTTTCTTGCCGTTGGGGTGTGCCACGCGGCGGAGCCGCCCGAGGCACTGCGATGCCGATGCGCTCGCGCCCTTGGGGGTCCCCCCGGGGACGGAGTCCCTGGAGGAGCATCCTGCCCCTACCTGCGGCGGGAAAGCCAATCCGGCACCCGTAGGAGTCGTGAGAACACCCTGGGGAGTCACACGAAAAGCGCCTGCTCGGCCGTCACCCTAGAGCGCGCTCGGCATCACGTGGTTCCGCGACGCGCCGGGGCCGGGGCTGCCGTGGTGATCGTCACAGCCCCGGTACGGCACGGCACGTGGTCGTCAGACGGTCGTCCCGGCCGCCTTCGCGGCCTCGCGGACCGCGCCGGCCACCGCGCCGGCGACCTTGTCGTTGAAGACGCTGGGCACGATGTAGTTCGGGTTCAGCTCGTCCTCGGTCACCACGTCGGCGAGGGCCTTCGCGGCTGCGAGCATCATCTCCGTGTTGACCGTACGGGACTGGGCGTCCAGCAGGCCGCGGAAGACACCCGGGAAGACCAGCACGTTGTTGATCTGGTTCGGGAAGTCCGAGCGGCCGGTGGCCACGACGGCCGCCGTCTGGCGTGCGATCGCCGGCTCGACCTCGGGGTCGGGATTCGCGAGCGCGAACACGATGGCGCCGTCGGCCATGGCGGCCACGTCGGTGCCGTCGAGGACGTTCGGGGCGGAGACGCCGATGAAGACGTCGGCGCCGCGCACGGCCTCCTTCAGGGTGCCGGTCAGGTTCTCGGGGTTGGTGTTGTCGGCGATCCAGCGCAGCGGCGAGTCGGCCGGGGCCGCCACCAGGTCCTCGCGGCCGGAGTGGACCACGCCGTGGATGTCGGCGACGACGGCGTTCTTCACGCCGGCGGCGAGCAGCAGCTTCAGGATGGCCGTACCGGCCGCGCCGGCGCCGGACATCACGACCCGGATGTTCTCGATGGCCTTCTCGGTGACCCGCAGGGCGTTGGTCAGGGCCGCGAGGACGACGATCGCCGTGCCGTGCTGGTCGTCGTGGAAGACCGGGATGTCGAGGGCCTCGCGCAGGCGGGCCTCGATCTCGAAGCAGCGCGGCGCGGAGATGTCCTCCAGGTTGATGCCCGCGAAGCCGGGGGCGATCGCCTTGACGATCTCCACGATCGCGTCGGTGTCCTGGGTGTCCAGGCACAGCGGCCAGGCGTCGATGCCGGCGAAGCGCTTGAAGAGCGCGGCCTTGCCCTCCATGACGGGCAGGGCCGCCTTGGGACCGATGTTGCCGAGCCCGAGCACGGCCGAGCCGTCCGTCACCACGGCGACCGAGTTGCGCTTGATGGTCAGGCGGCGGGCGTCCTCGGGGTTCTGGGCGATGGCCATGCAGACGCGGGCCACACCCGGCGTGTAGACCATGGAGAGGTCGTCACGGTTGCGGATGGGGTGCTTGGACTGCATCTCGATCTTGCCGCCGAGGTGCATCAGGAACGTACGGTCCGAGACCTTGCCCAGGGTGACGCCCTCGATGCCGCGCAGCTTCTCGACGATCTCGTCGGCGTGCGCGGTGGAGGAGGCCGCGATGGTCACGTCGATGCGGAGCTTCTCGTGGCCGGACGCGGTGACGTCGAGGCCGGTCACCGAGCCTCCGGAGGACTCCACGGCGGTGGTGAGCTGCGAGACGGCCGTTCCGCTCGCGGGCACCTCCAGCCGGATGGTCATCGAGTAGGAGACGCTGGGCGCCGTTGCCATGGCCGACTTCCTCTGCTTTCACCGTGTCGCGAGTTGTGCCGTCCGATCGTCGCACCTACCGCTCAGTACGTGGTAGTCGCCCCGGATTGCGGACGTTGTGTTCACGACGGCCGGCCAGTGGAGCGCGCTTTCGGAAAACGGCTTCCACCATACGAGAATGGATCAGACAAAGAAAGAGGTCCACGCCACCAGGGGACGTGGACCTCTCTCACGCTCATGACACCGACCCGCCATGCTCGCCTCGCGGCAAGTGGTCCCTCTGAGGGACGAAGGTTGGGCCCGGGGGCTTGGATCGGGCCGGTGCCACGTCAAGGCTAACAAACGGATGCCGCACAGCCATTCCCCTGCGCGATGTTCCCGGAAAGTCAGTCCCTGAGCAGGTCCGGAACCCCGGCCGCGTCGGGCTCGTCGCGCTCGCCGGAGACCACCGTCAGCTGCTGGGTGGCCCGGGTCAGCGCCACGTAGAGCACGCGCAGTCCGGCCGGCGACTCGTCGGCGATCTCCGCGGGCGAGACGACGACCGTCGCGTCGTACTCCAGGCCCTTGGCCTCCAGGCTGCCCAGCGCGACGACCCGGTCGCCGAGCCCGGCCAGCCAGCGGCGGGCCTCCTCGCGCCGGTTCATCGCGACGACCACGCCGACCGTGCCGTCCACCTGGTCGAGGAGCCGCTCGGCCGCGGCCCGCACGGTGCTCCCCAGCGAGTCCGCCACGACCGTGAAGCGCGGCTCGACGCCGGTGGACCGTACGGCGGACGGCGCCTCGGAACCGGGCAGGGCGAGCGCGAGGACCTTGGCCGCCAGCGTGGCGATCTCGGACGGGTTGCGATAGTTCACGGTGAGCCGGAAGCGGCGCCGCGGGCGGGTGCCGAGAGCCTCGTCGCGGGCCTCGGCCGCCTCGTCCGGGTCGGACCAGGAGGACTGCGCCGGATCGCCGACGACCGTCCAGGTGGCGTGCCGGCCGCGGCGGCCGACCATGCGCCACTGCATCGGGGTGAGGTCCTGCGCCTCGTCCACGATGACGTGCGCGTACTCGGTGCGCTCCTGGGCGAGGCGCTCGGCCCGCTCCCGCTGGGTCTCCTCGCGCACCGGCATCAGCTCCTCCAGGCCGGTGAGCTGGTCCAGCGGGTCGAGTTCGCGTCTCTTGCGCGGGCGGGCCGGCACCCCGAGGACCGCCTGCAACTCGTCGAGCATGGCGATGTCGTGCACGGAGTAGCCGTCGCGCTTCAGGGAACGGGCGACCTTGCGCACCTCGCCGGGGTTCAGGATCCGGCGGGCCCAGCGGCCGAGCCGCTTCTCGTCGGCCATGGCGGCGAGTACCGCCTTCGGCGTCAGCTCCGGCCACCAGGCGTCGAGGAACGCGGTGAAGGCGTCCTCGCTCGTGACGTCCTCGTCGAAGGAGGAGCGCAGTTCGGCGGCCAGCTCCGGGTCCGTGTGCCGGGTCCCGGCGCCGGACCTGGCCCACAGGGCGTCCAGGAGCAGCCTGCGGGCGCGCGGGCGGAGCAGGTTGACCGGCGCGGTGCCGCCGAGGGCGGTGCGGCGGATACGTTCCAGCTCGCCGGCCTCCAGTTCGAGGCGGCGCCCGAAGGCGACGACCCGGAGCCGGGCGGGCGGTCCGGTCACGGTCTGCGGCGTGGCTCCGGAGCCGGTGGCGGTGTCCGTGCCGGTGTCGTCGTCCAGGGCGGGCCGTCCCGCCGGGGCGCCCATCTCCAGGGCTCCGCGGGCCGCCTTCCGCAGCACCTTGAGCATCCGGTACGAGCCCTTGGCGCGGGCCACGGACGGCGAGTCGTACAGGGTGGCCTCGGCGCCGACGGCGTCCACTGCGAGTGAGCCGATCGCGCGGATCGCGACCTGGCCCTCCTCGCCGAGCGAGGGCAGCACACCCTCGGTGTAGGCGACCAGCAAGGGGGTCGGGGAGACGATCAGGATGCCGCCCGCGTAGCGTCTGCGGTCCTGGTAGAGCAGGTAGGCCGCGCGGTGCAGGGCGACCGCGGTCTTGCCCGTGCCCGGACCGCCCTCCACGTAGGTGACGGACGCGGCGGGGGCGCGGATGACCTGGTCCTGCTCGGCCTGGATGGAGGAGACGATGTCCCGCATGGTGTGGCTGCGGGCCTGGCCGAGGGCGGCCATGAGGGCTCCGTCGCCGATCACGGCCAGCTCGTGGCCGTCGAGGCGGGCGGTCAGCTCCGGCCGCATCAGGTCGTCCTCCACGCCGAGGACACGGCGGCCCTTGGAGCGGATGACCCGGCGCCGCACGACCCGGCCGGGATCGACGGGCGTGGCCCGGTAGAACGGCGCGGCGGCCGGCGCCCGCCAGTCGATGACCAGCGGGGAGTAGTCCGCGTCGAGCACGCCGATACGGCCGATGTGCAGGGTCTCGGCGATGTCGGCGGTGTTGTCCTCGCGTACCGCGCCCTCGGCGGGCTCCACCGCCGTGTAAGCGCCGTCGGGGCCCTTCTTGCCGTCCTTGCCCCGGAGCAGGTCGACACGGCCGAAGAGGAAGTCCTCGAACTCGTTGTTGAGCCGGTTGAGGTGGATACCGGCCCGGAAGACCTGCGCGTCCCGCTCGGCCAGTGCCCCGGGGGTGCCGACCTGGCCGCGTTTGGCGGCGTCGTTCATCAGGAACTCGGCCTCGTGGATCTTCTCCTCGAGCCGCTCGTACACCCGGTCCAGGTGTTCCTGTTCGACGCTGATCTCTCGGTCACGCACGGAGTCGTGCGCGTCGCGTACCGAGCCGACCGCGGACTGCTGAACCTGAGCGGCCACCGGGCCCCCTTCTGACGTGCTGGGCAGCCGTCAACCGTACGCGAAGGGGACCCGGCAAAGCTACGGCGACTACGCGTCCACCTGGACGAGCTTCTTCCCTTCGAAGGTCACGACCTCGAAATGGTCGATCTCGTTCGGCTGGAAGGCCGCCGCACCGCCGATGTACAGCGGCTTCTTCGACTCGGGTGTGGTGCCGTCCGGGACGCCGTAGCCCCAGTTCGGCACGGACCAGGACGACATCGTCACCCGCTGGCCGTTCTTGGCCACCAGGACCAGGGAGCACTTGAGCGGGCCCTTGACGTTCTTCAGCTCCAGGACAGCCTGGGTACCCCACACCTTCTGGGACATACCGACGGTGGCGCTGACGTGGGTCGAGGAATCCGTGGCCGACGCCTTGTCGGACATGGTCCGGAACGCGCTCTCGGCCGGAGTGGCGGCGGCGACCTGGTTGCCGCCGTCCGAACCGCCGCCGGCGGCCATCGCGGCCAGCGGGCCGGCGATGATCAGCGCGGCGGCCGCGGCGACCATGTAGAAGCCGCGCCGGCGCTTACGGGCGCGCTGCTCGGAGACCTCGTCGACCAGCTTCTCCACCAGTCGCGGACTGGGCGTGGCCGACAGCGACTCGCCGATCGCGGGGGTGCTGCCGGAGCCCGGCAGGTCCGCGAGCGCGGCCAGCATCGGCTCCATCCCGGCCAGTTCGTCGAGTTGCTGGGCGCACCACTCGCAGCCGGCGAGGTGGGTCTCGAAAGCGGTCGCCTCGGCGTCGTCGAGGATCCCGAGCGCGTAGGCCCCGACGGTCTCGTGCTCGCTCGGCACCGAAGATCCCTGCCCTGGGCTCATGGGTCCAGACATACCCGGACCACCCGTTCCGAACCCTTGCATACCCCCGTACCCGCTCATCACGCCGTCACCCCCCGCTCCTCCAGTGCCAGCTTCATCGATCGCAGGGCATAGAACACCCGGGAACGGACCGTGCCGCTCGGTATGCCCAGCGTCTCGGCCGCCTCGTTGACCGTACGCCCCTTGAAGTACGTCTCGACCAGGACTTCCCGGTGGGCCGGGGTCAGGTCGTCGAGCGCGTCCGACAGCGTCATCAGCCACAGCGCCTTGTCGATCTCGTCCTCCGCGGGGATGACCTCCAGCGGCGACGGATCGACCTCCTGCGGCCGGGCCTGCCGGCTGCGGTGGCCGTCGATGACGATGCGGCGAGCGACCGTCACCAGCCAGGGGCGTACCGATCCGGTAGCCCGATTGAGCTGACCGGCGTTCTTCCAGGCACGGATGAGCGTTTCCTGTACGACGTCCTCGGCGCGCTGCCGGTCGCCTGCGACCAGTCGCAGGACATACGCGAGCAAAGGTCCGGCGTGCTCCCGGTACAGGGCGCGCATCAGCTCCTCGTCCGGCTCCGAGGACTGTGAGGACATGCGATGTCGGGCCCTCGATCCATGTTCATTGGCCACGGCCGCATCCTTGCGCACGCCCACCTCCGGTGTCCGGGGGTTCCCCCAGTCGGTCGCTCGCCCACCGGTACGGAAGGCGGGTGCGTGGCGTTCAAACGGAAGCGACAGTTTCTCGGTGCCGACGTGACGAGCGGGACATGCGCACACATTCCCACCGCATGATCTTTACATTTCCGACACGGCGCCGCAGACGGCCGGACTGCCCGGGCAGCGTCGCCCACAAACGCCGTGTTGCGCAAATCACTCCGCGCGGCGCCGGGGCGCAATCCGGCGTAACGCCCGTAGCGGACGATCAGGCCCGTTCGAGCGCCGCCCGGCGCCGGTGGCGGGCGACGCGCTCACGGTTGCCGCAGACCTCGCTGGAGCACCAGCGCCGGCGCCGGCCCCGGGACGTGTCCAAGTACACCAGCGGGCAGTCGTCCCCCTCGCACTCGCGCACGGCCGCCCGCGCCACGGGGTCGGTGAGCAGCTCCACGGCGTCCCGGGCGAGGACCGCCAGCAGCGCCGCGCACTGCGGCGGCCCGGCCAACTCCCGCACCAGCGTGCCGTCCTCGCCGCGCACGGCGCGCGGGGCCGGCGGCGCGGCCCGGGCCGTCTCGTTGACCCGGGCGAGCGCGCGCTCGTACGGCAGCCCGTCCGGCGCGTGCGGTCCTCGCACCAACTGCCCGACGTACCCGCGCAGTTCCCGGAACGCCACCGGCCAGGAGGCGTCGGCGTGGGTCAGCGGCGTGCCGGGCGGCACCAGTGCGGCGCCGGCGATCCAGGCGCACAACCGCTCGACGCCGTCCAGCCGTTCGGCCGGGTGCGTGGTGGCGAGGAGATCCAGGCAGCTCCGTCCGGCATCGAACCGCAGCTCGTACGGGGGCGTGGCCGTACCCAGTGCCATGTGCCTGTCACCGCCTAGGCAGGAACCGCGGGGGAACCGTTCCGTCGCTCCCCTCCACAGTGCCCGCCGCGGCAACCGCCCGGAACCCCTCGTACCGAGGTCCGCGGCCGTTCGGCTCACACGTCGGAGTACTTCGCGTCCGCCGTCGGGTCCAGCGCCAGCCGGTAGCCCCGCTTCACCACCGTCTGGATCAGCTTCGGCGCCCCGAGTGCCGTGCGGAGGCGGGCCATCGCCGTCTCCACGGCGTGTTCGTCGCGGCCGGTCCCCGGCAGCGCCCGCAGCAGCTCGGCCCGGGCCACCACCCATCCCGGCCGCCGCGCCAGCGCCCGCAGCAGCGACATCCCCGCCGGCGGCACCGGTTTCAGCTCGCCGTCCACCAGGGCCGCGTGGCCGCGGATCTCCAGCCGCCGCCCGGCCACGGGCAGCACGCGCGCGCGAGCGGGCAGTTCCCGGCAGAGCAGTTGCACGAGCGGCCCGAGCCGGTACCGCTCCGGCTGGACGGTGTCCACGCCGTGCGCCTGCAGGGGCAGCGCGGTGACGGGTCCGACGCAGGCCGGCAGCACGTCGTGCCCGAGCGCCGTCAGCAGCTCGCCGAGCAGACCGCGCTTCTCCGCCCGGCCGAGCAGGGAGGCGGCGGCCGGCGCGCTGGTGAAGGTGAGGGCGTCCAGGCCGCGGGAGACGGCCGCGTCCAGCAGCCGGTCGAGCGGGCCGATGTCCTCCGGCGGCATCCAGCGGTACACCGGCACCGGCACGACCTCCGCACCCGCGGCCCGGAGCGCCTCCACGGATCCCGGCAGCGGCTCCCCGTGCAGCTGCACGGCGACCCGGCGCCCGTCCACCCCCTCCTCCAGCAGCCGGTCGAGCACCTCCGCCATCGATTCGCTGGACGGCGACCACGTCTCGGTCAGTCCGGCGGCCCGCACGGCCCCCTTGACCTTGGGGCCGCGCGCCAGCAGTTCGACGTTCCGCAGCCGCCCGAGCAGCCGCTCCCCGAGCCCCCATCCGTCCGCGGCCTCCACCCAGCCGCGGAAGCCGATGGCGGTGGTGGCCACGACGACGTCCGGTGCCCGGTCGATGAGTTCCTCGGTGGCGGCGAGCAGTTCGCCGTCGTCGGCGAGCGGCACGATCCGCAGCGCGGGCGCGTGCAGCACCACGGCACCGCGCCGCGTCAGGAGCGCGCCCAGCTCGTCGGCGCGCCGCGCGGCGGTGACGGCCACGGTGAACCCGGCGAGGGGTCCGTGCCCGGCCTGCTGCTGTTCGTCGTACATGGCTCTCCTAGCTGGCCCGCGTGCCGGGCGAGCCTGTCAACGACGCGTGACGGGCTCGGTTCCGCGGCGTGTCGCCGGTGTTACGTCACACCTCGGCGTAGCCGAGCCGTGGATCGGTGTCCGCCGTCGGCGCGGCCTCGGCGCGGCCGGCCGGACGGCGAAGGTATACGGCCCAGGTGACGGCGCAGCAGGCGCCGTAGAAGGCGAGGAAGGCGACGAACGCGCCGGTGCCGGTGCCGTAGGACAGGAAGGACTGCCGGAAGGCGAGGTTGATGCCGACGCCGCCGAGCGCGCCGACGGCCCCGATGAGCCCCATGGCGGCGCCGGAGAGCCGCCGGCCGTGGCCGACGGCCTCCTCGCCCGTCAGCCCCCTGGCGAGGGCCTTCGCCTGGAAGATGCCGGGGATCATCTTGTACGTCGAGCCGTTGCCGAGCCCGCTCAGCACGAACAGCACCACGAAGACGGGCACGAACAGCGCGACCGACTTCTGGCTGCCGGCCACGATCAGCGCCGCCGTCGCGGCGGCCATGCCGACGTAGTTCCACAGGGTGATGCGGGCGCCGCCGTACCGGTCGGCCAGCCACCCGCCCACCGGCCGGACCAGGGAGCCGAGCAGCGGCCCGACGAAGGTGACGTACGCGGCCTGCAGCGGGGTCCGCCCGAACTGGCTCGTCAGCACCTGGCCGAAGGCGAAGCTGTAGCCGATGAACGACCCGAACGTGCCGATGTACAGGAAGGCCATGATCCAGGTGTGGGCGTCCCGGGCGGCGTCCTTCGCCGCCCCGGTGTCGTTGCGCACCGTGGCCAGGTTGTCCATGAACCGCGCGGCGAGCACGGCGGCGACGACGATCAGCGGGATGTAGACGCCGAGCAGCACGCGGGGCCCGCCGCCCGCACCGATGATCGCGAGGCAGACCAGCTGGATGACCGGCACGCCGATGTTCCCGCCGCCCGCGTTGACCCCGAGCGCCCACCCCTTCTTCCGCAGGGGGAAGAAGGCGTTGATGTTGGTCATGGAGGAGGCGAAGTTGCCGCCGCCGACACCCGCGAGCAGACCCACCAGCAGGAAGACCGGGAAGGAGGTGCCCGGCCGCATCACGACGAACGCGGCGACGGTCGGCACGAGCAGCAGGGCCGCCGAGACGATGGTCCAGTTCCGCCCGCCGAAGACGGCGACGGCGAAGGTGTAGGGCACGCGCACGACGGCGCCGACGAGGGTGACGACCGAGGTCAGCAGGAACTTGTCGGCGGGGTCCAGCCCGTACTCGGGGCCCATGAAGAGCACGAGCACGGACCACAGGGTCCACACCGAGAAGCCGATGTGCTCGCAGAGCACGGAGAGCAGGAGGTTACGGCGGGCGGTCCGCTCCCCCCGCTCCTTCCAGAACGCCTCGTCCTCCGGGTCCCAGTGCTCGACCCAGCGGCCACTGCGACGGGTTGGGGCTGGGGCTGTCATCGCGCCTCCACGGTGCTCCGGCTGCTCGGTCGGCCGAACTAGGGACTGAGCCCGAAGGTAGGAAGACCGCGTTTCCGCCCCGTGCCCCCGGGTGACCGGAAGGGAACGTTGCTCTCACTCCCTCCGAGGACGCCCGGTGAGGAACGCACGGGTGGCGGTCGGGGGCCTCGGGTGGTCGGCGCGGGAGGGTGGTGGTGCGCGTCGGGGCGGGGGGTGTGGGTGGCGGCCGGAGCGGGAGAGGGGCGACGACGGCCGGAGCGGGAGCGTGGTGGTGGCCGTCTGGGCGGGGGGTGTGGGCGGCGGCCGCAGCGGGAGAAGGGCGACGACGGCCGGAGCGGGAGCGTGGTGGTGGCCGTCTGGGCGGGGGGGGTGGGCGGCGGCCGCAGCGGGAGAAGGGCGACGGCGGCCGGAGCGGGAGCGCACCGCGCGTGCCGGGGCGGGGACGTGGCGGAGGCGGCCGGGGGGAAGGCCACGTCCGGCGACCGGGGTGGCGGCCTGGTGGCAGGCGTCGGGGTGCGGGTCGGGGTGGCAGGGGGTGTCACGGGTGGTGGGGTGTGGGCTGCCGGCCGCGGGGGTCCATCACGTCGTCGTCGGTGGCCGGGAGCCAGCCGCCGGGCGGCCGGCGCAGCCAGTGGCGCGCCCCCGCCGTCTCGGCCGCCGCCCGGCGCAGCGCGTCCAGGCCGGGATGGCGCAGCCCCCTGCGCCAGACCAGGGAGACGGGTGAGAGCGGGACGGGGTCGACGAGGGGCCGCCGTACCGTCCGGGGCATGTCCGGGAAGTCCACGACGGCCAGCACCGGAGTCCGGGTCTTGGCCATGATCCGCTCGAACTCCTCGTCCCCGACGGCCGGCGGAAGGGGCGCGGCGAGCCGGATGCCGTGTCCCTCGAAGAGGCGGCTTGCCAGGTCGGTCCACTCGGGAGTGCGCGGGTCGCCGGCACCGGCGTACACCTCCTGCCCCGCCAGCGCGGCCACCGGCACCTGAGGGAGACCGGCCAGCGGGTGGTCCTCCGGCAGGACGACGGCCATCGGCTCGTAGCGCACCGGCTGCTGCTCCAGGCCGGAGCGCAGCGCCGGGTCCAGACCGGCGAACCGGCCGAAGGACACGTCCAGCCGGCCGGCCAGCAGATCCGCCGCGGCTCCGGTCAGCCCACTCTCGTAGCGGGCCATCAGCTCGCAGTCCGGGGCCAGTTCACGGGCCCGGTGCAGCACCCGGCGGCCGGTGACCAGGCCCGGCGAGTTGAGGTCCACCAGCAGCGGGCGGGCCTGCCCGAACGCGGCGAGCAGATCGTCCTGGGCGGACAGGACCCGCCGGGCGTACGGCAGCAGGCGCTCGCCGTCGGCGGTCGGCGTCACCTGCCGGGTGGTCCGCACGAACAGCTCCACGCCCAGCTCCTTCTCCAGGCGCCGCACATCGCGGCTGAGCGCCTGCTGGGCGACGTACAGACGGGCGGCGGCCCGGGTGAAGTGCAGTTCCTCGGCCACCGCGACGAAGGCGCGCAGCAGGCGGGGATCCAGGTGTGCGGGGGCGGGCATGGCGGTGAACCTACAACAGGGGTGCGTCAATCGGCCCCGAGAAGGTGTTGGACCCCGTGATCGGCTCCGGGCCACGGTGGAGCCATGCCGCACCCGACCACCGACGACCACCACACCCGGACCGCCGTCGCACCCACCACCGATGACCACCACACCCGCACCGCCGTCGCACCCACCACCGACGACTCCCCCACACCGGCCCCTCCCCCGCACGCCGACGACCACCCCACACCGGCCCCTCCCCCGCACGCCGACGACCACCCCACACCGGCCCCTCCCCCGCACGCCGACGACCACCCCACACCGGCCCCTCTCCCGCACGCCGACGACCACCCCACACCGGCTCCACCCACCACCGACGACCACCACACCCCGACCGCCGTCGCACCCACCACCGGCGACTCCCCCACACCGAGCCCCCTCCCGCACACCCCCGACGACCACCCCACACCGGCTGCCCCTGCGCGGAGGACCGGTTACCGCCGGCTGTTCTCCCTGCCCGGCGCCCGTGCGTTCACCGCCGGGAACCTCCTCGCCCGACTCCCGATGGGCATGTTCAGCGTGAGCGCCGTCGTGATGATCGCCGGCTCCCGGGGCTCGTACGCCCTGGCCGGTGCCGTCACCGCGACCGGGCTCGCCGCGACCGCGCTGGCCGGGCCGTGGATCGCCCGGCTCGTCGACCGGCACGGGCAGGCGCGGGTCGCCGTACCGGCCACGCTCGTCTCCGTGCTCGGCAGCCTCGCCCTGCTGCTGTGCGTGCGCTGCGACGCCCCCGGCTGGACCCTCTTCGCCGCCTACACGGCCACCGCGGCCACCCCCAACATCGGAGGCCTGTCCCGCGCCCGCTGGGCCCATCTGCTGCGCGACGACCCCGGCGCACTGCACACCGCGAACTCCTTCGAGCAGGCCGCCGACGAACTGTGCTTCATGCTCGGGCCGGTGCTGGCGTCCTTCCTGACGGGCACGTTCTTCCCGGAGGCGGGCACCCTCGCCGGGGCGGTGCTGCTGCTGGCCGGCATGGCGCTGTTCACCGTCCAGCGGGCCACCGAGCCGCCGGCCCGCGCTCCCGCCAGGGCGCCGTCGCCGCTGCGCAGCCCCGGCATCCCGGCCCTGCTCGCCTGCTTCACGGCCACCGGCGCCGTGTTCGGCTCGATGGAGGTCGTCACGATCGCCTTCGCCGACGCGCAGGGGCACCGGGCCGCGGCCGGGGCCGTGCTGGCGCTCCAGGCGGCGGGGTCGTGCGGGGCGGGGCTGGTGTACGGGGCGCTGAAGCCGGCCGGCCTGGGCCTGACCCGGTGTCTGGCGGCGATGGCCGCGCTGATGACCCTGCCCTGGCTGTCCGCCGCGGTCACCGGTTCCCTCCCGGTGCTGGCGGCGACGCTGCTGGTGGCGGGCATGGCGACCGCGCCGACCATGGTCACGGCGATGACCCTGGTGCAGCGGCGCACCCCGGCCGACCGGGTCAACGAGGGCATGAGTCTGGTGGTCACCGGCCTGCTCGGCGGCATCGCCTGCGGTGCGGCCGCGGGCGGCTGGGCCGCCGAGCGCCTCTCCCCCGCCGCCGCGTTCACGGTCCCGGCCGCCTCCGCCTGCCTCGCCCTGCTGGTCGACGCGGTGAGCGGCGCGACGGGCTCACCCCGGCGCACCCGCTGAGCCCGGCCCTCACCCGCACGCCGCCCTCACACCCGCCGCTGAGCCCTCCCACGCCCAGCCGTCGGCCCACGGCTCCGCCCAGCCTCCGGAGGCGCGCTCGCCATGAGTGACCTGGACACTGCCGGCGACGCCGGTGGTCTCGCCGTACCCGTGCAGGGAGTCCACGACAGCGAGGAACGCTCCGGCGCACAGCCCGACGACGGCGAAAGCGATCTCGCGGGGCAGGGCCGGCAGCAAACGAAGCAGGAACATGACAGGCGAGGCCCTTCGGGCGCAGGCGGGGCGGCGGCGCGGGCGCGGGCGGGCATGGCGAAGGCCCCGCCGCTCGGAAGCGGCGGGGCCTTCGCCCACATGGGTTAGGGGGGCCGGTAGGCCTCCCGATCGTGGAGATGGCGGGAATCGAACCCGCGTCCACCGGTGCAGAATCAGGGCTTCTCCGTGTGCAGTTCGCTGTGATTTTCTCGGCCCCGGCGATCACGCGAACAAGTCGCCGACGGGCCCAGTCACTGTTAGATTTCCCTCTTCACCCCGTGACCGGGATCAAGGTTTAGTTCCCTAGCTGATGCCAGGATCCGGGTCGGGAACAGCCCCGGGCTGACACTTCGCAAGTCGCTACTTAGGCAGCGAGGGCGAAGGAATCGCGCTTGGTGTTGGCGATTATTTTTTGCGACATATGGTTTACGAGATCATTGCCGCTTCCTCGACACGCTTCCCCTGCTTCGACATCCGCTGTCGAAACCGATCATCCCCATGTTGATTTTTCAATCCCCTCCGAGGAGGGGGCGCGCACCCGCTGTGGAGTGCAGTGCCATCGTACGTGACCAACGCACGCGGATGCCAGCCTATTCCCGCGGCCCGGTCAGACGCCCCGCTCCCTGCGCTTCGCCGCCGCGATCGCGCGGTCCGACTCCCGCCGGTCCTGCTTCTCCCGCAGGGTCTGCCGCTTGTCGTACTCCTTCTTGCCCCGGGCGAGCGCGATCTCGGCCTTCGCCCGGCCGTCCTTGAAGTACAGGGCCAGGGGGACGATCGTGTGCCCCGTCTCCTGGGACTTCGACTCCAGCTTGTCGATCTCCTCGCGGTGCAGGAGCAGCTTGCGCTTGCGGCGCACGGAGTGGTTGGTCCAGGTGCCCTGGCTGTACTCGGGGATGTGGGCGTTGTGCAGCCACGCCTCGTTCCCGTCGATCTGGACGAAGCCGTCGGTCAGCGAGGCGCGCCCCTGACGCAGCGACTTCACCTCGGTACCGGTGAGCACCAGCCCGGCCTCGTAGGTGTCGATGATCGCGTAGTCGTGCCGTGCCTTCTTGTTCTGCGCGACGATCTTGCGCTTGCCGTCCTTGGCCGCCTTCGCGGCCCCTCCGCCCTGCTTGGGCTGGGACTCCTTCGGTACGTACATTCCCTTGCTCATAGTGCCGACCATTTTCGCACCACACAGGGGGTGCGGGGGAAGTGCGTTTACGGGGACTACGAGGGGTCGCCGAGCCCGGTGAGGACGGTCTCGGCCCGTTCCAGCGCACCGGCCCCCGCCTCCAGGTCCGGGGTGATGCCCCGGCCGTCCACCGCGTGACCGGAGGGCGTGCGGTAGTGGCCGACGGTCAGTTCGGCCACGGAGCCGTCGGGCAGCTTCGTCGGCATCTGGATGGAGCCCTTGCCGAAGGTGCGGGAGCCGATCACCACCGCGCGACCCCGGTCCTGCAGGGCGCCGGTGAGCAGTTCGGCCGCGCTCATCGTGCCGCCGTCGACCAGGGTGACCAGCGGCCGGGCGGTGTCGCCGCCGGCGGCCGCGTGCAGGGAACGCTGGGCGCCCTCGATGTCGTAGGTGGCGACCAGGCCGCCGTCGAGGAAGGACGAGGCGGTGTCCACGGCCTCGGTGACCAGGCCGCCGGAGTTGCCCCGCAGGTCGAGGACGATCCCGGCCTCGGCCGGGGCCGCGCGCAGGGCCGCGCGGACGGCGTCGGCGGTGCCCTTGGTGAAGGCGGCGATCTTGATGACGGTGACCCCGCCGGTCAGCCGGCGGTCGGTGACGGAGTCGGTGGACAGCCGGGCCCGGCGCAGTTTCTCGGTCCACGCGCGCTTGCCGCGCTGCAGGCCGAGCGTCACCGTCGTGCCGGCCGGGGCGTCCTCGGCGTCGCCGCGCAGTAAGGCGATCACCTCGGTGACCGGCCGGCCGTCGACCTCGCTGCCGTCGACGCTGCGCAGCCGGTCGCCCCTGCGGATCCCGGCGTCGGCCGCCGGCGAGCCGGGGCGCACCTTCGTCACCTCGATCCGGCCGTCCGGCTCGAGCCGCGCCCACAGGCCGACGCCGGTGTAGCTGCCGTCGAGGGCCTGCCGGAACTCCTCGTACTCGCTCTCGGAGTAGACGGCGCCCCAGCGGTCGCCGCTGCGGCTCACGGCGCGCTCGGCGGCCTCCGTCGGGGACTTGCCGTCGGCCATCGCCTCGGCGGCGGCCTTCTGCACGGCCTCGTGCCGGGTGGCGGCGCCCACCGGTCCGACGGCGATCTTCCGCTCGGGCCGCGCGGACTCCGGGAAGGAGCCGGTGGCGGCTCCGGCGACCAGCACGCCGGCGAAGACCAATGTCAGGGTGGCCCCGCGGCGGATGCGACGGGGCTGGCAGAACAGGGCACGGCCTGACATGGCGGTGAGTCTAGGACAACGCGAAGGCGCCGTACGGCCCGAAGTCCGTACGGCTGCCTTGTCATGCGTCACACCTTCAGGTACTTGCGCAGCGCGAAGAACGCCGCCAACGCCGGCATCAGCACACTCGTGGCGAGGATCAGCGGCAGCTTGGTCAACACCGCGTCCCAGCCGACGAAGTTGATGAGCGTGAGCTTGGACGACAGCGCCATCCCGTGGTCGATGGTGAAGTACCGGCCCACCACCAGGAAGAAGCAGGCGAGGCCGCCGCCGATGAGACCGGCGACGGCCGCCTCGGCGATGAAGGGCGCCTGGATGTAGAAGCCCGAAGCACCGACCAGGCGCATGATGCCTGTCTCGCGCCGGCGGCTGAACGCCGAGACGCGCACGGTGTTGACGATCAGCAGCAGCGCGACGAGCAGCATCAGCGCCATCACGCCGAGCGCGGCCCGGTTCATCAGGTTCAGCAACTGGAAGAGGTTGTCCAGGATGCCCTTCTGGTCCTGTACCGACTGCACGCCGCCCCGCCCGTTGAACGCGGAGGCGATCACCTGGTACTTCTGCGGGTCCTTGAGCTTGATCCGGTACGACTCCTGCATCTGGTCCGGCGTCAGGGAGCCGGCCAGCGGGGAGTTGCCGAACTGCTCCTTGTAGTGCTTGTACGCCTGGTCCTGGGACTCGTAGGCGACCTTCTCGACGACGGGCATCTTGTGCAGGTCGGCGAGGATCTGCTTGCGCTGGTCCTCGGTGACCGCGCCCTTGGCGCAGTTGACGTCGGAATCGGCGTCGTGCTTGTTGCACAGGAAGATCGAGACGTTGACCTTGTCGTACCAATAGCCCTTCATCTTGCCGACCTGGTCGCTCATCAGCAGGGAGCCGCCGAAGAGCGCCAGGGACAGGGCTACGGAGACGATGACGGCGAAGGTCATCGTCAGATTGCGGCGGAGACCGACACCGATCTCCGACAGGACGAACTGGGCGCGCATGGCGTCTGGTCGAGCCTTTCCGTCGCGAACTTGCTTAGTGCTGGTAGCCGTAGACGCCGCGGGCCTGGTCGCGCACGAGGCGGCCCTTCTCCAGTTCGATGACGCGCTTGCGCATCTGGTCCACGATGTTCTGGTCGTGCGTCGCCATGATGACCGTGGTGCCCGTCCGGTTGATGCGGTCGAGCAGCTTCATGATGCCGACGGAGGTCTGCGGGTCGAGGTTGCCGGTGGGCTCGTCGGCGATGAGCAGCTTGGGCCGGTTGACGAAGGCGCGCGCGATGGCGACGCGCTGCTGTTCACCACCGGACAGCTCGCCGGGCATCCGGTCCTCCTTGCCGCCGAGCCCGACGAGGTCGAGCACCTGCGGCACGGACTTGCGGATCTCGCCGCGCGACTTGCCGATGACCTCCTGAGCGAAGGCCACGTTCTCGGCGACCGTCTTGTTCGGCAGGAGCCGGAAGTCCTGGAAGACCGTCCCCAGCTGGCGGCGCATCTGCGGCACCTTCCAGTTGGAGAGGCGCGCGAGATCCTTGCCCAGCACGTGCACCTGGCCGTGGCTGCACCGCTCCTCGCGGAGGACGAGCCGCAGGAAGGTGGACTTCCCGGAGCCGGAGGATCCCACGAGGAAGACGAACTCGCCCTTCTCCACCTCCAGGGAGACATCCCTGAGGGCCGGACGGGTCTGCTTGGGGTAGACCTTGGAGACGTTGTCGAATCGGATCACGGATGCACCACGGGTCGCCGGGGGTAGATGAGCGTGACCATACGCGAACCGGGTGTGCAAGTGCAGTCGCAGGTGCAGGTTGGGCAAGACTTGTACGTTTTTGTACCGGCCCCTCGTGCCGCCCCGTTCTTTCCGGGGCCCCGCGCACGCTCCGCGGGAACCTGGCACAGTGGAGGGGGAACGTTCTCGTTCCCGCGCGCGTTGTATGTGTGATGGCCGGTGCAAGGAGGGCGAGCGCATGACGTACGACCGGTTGGTGTGCGCGAACTGCGCGGCGCCCGTGAGCGAGGGCCGGTGCCCGGTGTGCCGTGCCAACCGCGAGCGGCTGCAGCAGGAGGGCTTTCTCGCGGGTCTGAACCCGATGGCGCTGATCGCGCTGCTGGCGGTGCTGATCGCCGCCGTGGCGCTGCTGGCGCACCAGACCGCGTAGCGGACGGGGCCAGGAGCCCGGTACGGCGAAAGGGCCCGGAGCGGCGAGCTCCGGGCCCTTCGGCGTCCGCGTGCGCAGCGCGTCACCGTGTGGCTACGCTCAGGCGGCCGCGCCGCCCCGGGCCCCGGCCAGTCGCGGCAGGACGCGGAAGGCGATGCCGCCGGCGATCATCGTCGCGGCACCGATGAGCAGGAACGCGGTCTGGCCGGCACCGGTCTCGGCGAGCTGCTTGTCGCCGCCCTGGGCGGTGGTGTCGGACCCGGTGTCGGTGAGGGCCGAGGAGCCCTCCTCCTGAGCGGTGTTGTCGTTGCCGCCGTCGGGGATGGTGTTGTTGCCACCGGTGGTGGTGGAGCCGCCGGTGCTGGTGCCGCCGGTGGCGGAGCCGCCGTCGGTGGAGCCGCCGGTGCTGCCGGACCCGCCGGTGTTGCCGCCACCGGAGTTGCCGCCACCGGAGTTGCCGCCGTTGCCGGAGCCGCCGCCGGTCGTGGTGCCGCCGTCGGTGGTCGTCCCGCCGTTCGTGGTCGTGCCACCGTCGGTGGTCGTGCCGCCGTTGGTCGTGGTGCCGCCGTCGGTGGTCGTGCCACCGTTCGTCGTCGTCCCGCCGTTGGTCGTGGTGCCACCGTCGGTGGTCGTCCCGCCGTTGGTCGTGGTGCCGCCGTCGGTGGTCGTGCCACCGTTCGTCGTCGTGCCACCGTCGGTCGTGGTGCCACCGTCGGTGGTCGTCCCGCCGTTCGTGGTCGTACCACCGTCGGAGGTCGTGCCACCGTCGATGCCGCCCACGGTCACACCGACGATCGTGCCCCCGTCCGTACCGCCGTCGGCACCACCGTCGGTGCCGCCGTCGGCCGGGCCGTCCGTGGTCACGCCGATGCCGATCGGACCCGCCTGGACACCGAGGTCCAGGGCGGAGGCCGCACCGGCGGCGGTGAGTGACGCACCGGCCGCGATCACGGCGCCCGCGGCTATTCGCGCGACCCGGATCCGCGTCTTCTTCGTCATATGGTTGCTACCCCCAGTAGCTGTTCGTCAATGAGGCGGCGCGTGGGGCTGGCCGTGATCGACGGGGGCAGCTGGGCGACGACATACCGCGCCGACTCGATCCCCCGGTTCACATGCGCCCCTCAAATACGCATGCCGCGCATCACCTTTCCGATTTTTCAAAGCAACGTCAAGGCCGTTGCGCGCGCAATGTCCGACGACAGGGTGTTTGCGGGGGATTGCAGTCTGTGAGTGTGACGTAAAACCCACACATAAGCCAACTGCCGCCCCCAGGGCGGCAGTTGGCTTGTCGACAAAGTTACTTCTCCTGCTGCTTGCGCCAGCGAATGCCCGCCTCGAGGAACCCGTCGATCTCGCCGTTGAAGACGGCCTCCGGGTTGCCCACCTCGTGGTCGGTACGCAGGTCCTTGACCATCTGGTACGGGTGCAGCACGTAGGAACGCATCTGGTTGCCCCAGGAGTTGCCGCCGTCGCCCTTGAGGGCGTCCATCTTGGCCTGCTCCTCCTGCCGGCGCCGCTCCAGCAGCTTGGCCTGCAGGACGTTCATCGCGGTGGCCTTGTTCTGGATCTGCGACCGCTCGTTCTGGCAGGAGACGACGATGCCGGTGGGCAGGTGGGTGATGCGGACCGCGGAGTCCGTCGTGTTCACGCCCTGGCCGCCCGGGCCGGAGGACCGGTAGACGTCGATGCGCAGCTCCGACTCGTCGATCTCGACGTGGTCGGACTGCTCGACCACGGGGAGCACCTCGACGCCGGCGAAGGACGTCTGGCGGCGGCCCTGGTTGTCGTAGGGCGAGATGCGCACGAGACGGTGCGTGCCCTGCTCGACCGAGAGGGTGCCGTAGGCGTACGGCGCCTGCACGGAGAAGGTGGTCGACTTGATGCCGGCCTCTTCGGCGTACGACGTCTCGATGAGCTCGGTCTTGTAGCCGCGCTGCTCGGCCCAGCGCAGGTACATGCGCTGCAGCTTCTCCGCGAAGTCGGCGGCGTCGACGCCACCGGCCTCGGCGCGGATGTTGACGAGGGCCTCGCGGGAGTCGTACTCGCCGGACAGGAGGGTACGGACCTCCATCTCGTCCAGCGACTTCCGCACCGCGACCAGCTCGGACTCGGCCTCGGCGCGGGTGTCCGGGTCGTTCTCCTCCTCGGCCATCTCGAAGAGGACCGCGAGGTCGTCGATCCGGCCGCGCAGCGCCTCGGCCTTCCTGACCTCGGCCTGGAGGTGGGAGAGCTTGCTGGTGATCTTCTGCGCCTCGTCCGGGTTGTCCCACAGGGACGGTGCCGCCGCCTGCTCCTCGAGCACGGCGACATCTGCCCTCATCGCATCGAGGTCCAGGACGGCCTCGATCGACTCCATGGTCGAGGAGAGGGACTTCAGCTCTTCGGATACATCGACGACTGCCACGCTCTCCAGCGTAACGGTTGCGGCAACCGGTCCTGCCCGCCTCCCGCCCGGGCGGGTGCGTGGGCGCCGGGGAAGCGGGGGTGCGGCGGGCAGGGGCGGGGCGTCCCCTCATGTCACACGGGGAGTGGGGCGCCCCCGGCGTCTCACGGGGCCGAGGTGCTGTGGGTGTCCTGCGGTGCCTGCGAGTCCCCATCGGCGGAGAGCAGCCATGCGCCGACGCCCACGACGGCCGCCAGCACCACCCCGGCCACGCCCAGCGTGATCCGGCGGCGCCGCACGACCGCCCGGTGCCGTGCCGAGCCCGGCCGGGGCTCGCCGACGGCCCGCGGGGCGCGGGCGGTCCCGTGGGCGCCGCCCGCCAGCTCGTCCGGCCCGGGCACCCGCATCGAGGTGTGCGTGTCCCGGTTGGAGTCCGGCTTGGCTCCGGGGACCAGGGAGACCGCTCCCCGCCGGCGCACCGGCTCGTCCCCGGGCGGGGCGGAGGTCGCCGGCTCGTCCGCGGCCTCCTCGAAGACCTCCGGCTCGTCCACGTCCAGCTGCGGCAGCCCGGCCAGCGTCGGCAGCTGCTCGCGCAGCCGCGCCGCCAGCTCCGAGGCCCGCAGCCGGGAGGCGGGCGCCTTGGCCAGGCACTGCACGATCAGCTGCCACAGCTCCTCGGGGATGCCGGGCAGCGGTACGACGGTCTCGGTGACGTGCCGGCGCAGGACCGCGCCCGGATGCCCGCCGCCGAAGGGGGTGAAGCCGGCCAGCAGCTCGTACAGGACCGTCGCCAGCGCGTAGATGTCCACGGCGGCCCGCGGGGGCAGGCCCTCGACGATCTCCGGGGCCAGGTAGTCCGGCGTACCGATGATCTTCGTGGCGCGGGTCCGCTTCGGTGAGTCGATGAGTTTGGCGACGCCGAAGTCGGTGAGCAGCGCCGGGTGCGCCCCGCCGGGGCCGAGCGGTCCCTGCATGTCGAGCAGGACGTTCTCGGGCTTGACGTCCCGGTGGACGACTCCGGCCGCGTGGGCCGCCGCCAGCGCGTCGGCGACGTCGGCGACGATGGCCACGGCCGCCTCGGGGGCCAGTCGCCGCTCACGCTCCAGCCGGGTGCGCAGATCGGTGCCCCGGACCAGGTCCATGACCAGGGCCAGGTCGTTGCCGTCGACCACCAGGTCGCGCACGGAGACGATGTGCGGGTGCTCCAGGCCGAGCAGCGCGGTGCGTTCCTGGACGAAGCGTCCGACGAGTTCCTGGTCGGAGGCGAGGTCCTCGCGCAGCAGCTTGACGGCGACGGGACCCTCGGGCCCCTCGCCCAGCCACACCGTGCCGGCGCTGCCCCGCCCCAGGATCTGGTTCGCGGTGTACCGGCTGCCGATCTTCCGTGCCAAGACTGCTCCTACAGACGCGTGTTGTCGTGCTGCGTCACTCCGGGGGGCGACCCCCGGACCCCCCAGCCGACAGACCAGGACCCCTGGTCGACAAAACTACGCGCAGGACGAGCCAACCTTCACCGCGGAGACGGAAATCACCCGCCAGATGTCGACAAATCGCTAAACCAGCGATCGATTTCCGGTGCTTCGTCCGATCGCGTTCAGTTGCCCGCGGAGCGGCTCAGATCCTTGAGCCAGCCGCCCACCTTGCCGGCCCAGTCGCTCAGCTGGGCCCAGTAGCCCTTGCCGGTGCCGATCCAGTGCTGCAGCGGGGTCAGCTCCCAGACCAGCCAGCTCGCGACGATCAGGATGACGATCGTGAACAGGCAGCCCTTGAGGCAGCCGAGCCCGGGGATCTTCATCGGGTTGGCGCCGCGCCGCCGGGGCTCGCGGGGCTCGCGCGCGGGCCGCTGCGGCTCCGGGGCGGGTGCGTAGCGCTGGGGCTGCTGCTGCGGGTAGCCGTACCCGGCCGGTGCCTGCTGCCGGCCACGCGGCTGCGGCTGCTGCGGACGGGGCTGCGGGGACTGGCGCGGCTGCTGCTGGGGCCGGGCCACCTGGCGCTGCGGGCGGCGGCGCAGCGGGTCCTCGTTCGGGTCGAGGTACTGGACCTGGGTCTGCTCGTTGCGGTCGCGGGCGGCCCGCAGCTGGGTCTGCCAGGGGTGCGGCTGATCGGGCCCCTGCCGGCCCTCCTGACCGGGCCGGCCCTGGGGCACCGGCGGCAGGACGGCCGTCGGGTCCGCCGCGCCGGTGTTCGGCAGCACGGCCGTGGGGTCGGCGGCGCCGGCCGGGCCGCCGGTGTGCGGGAGGAAGCTGGTCGCGGCGTTCGGGTCGTACGTCCCCTGCGGCGCGTTCGTCGGCAGCACCTGGGTGGGATCGGCGGCGCCCGGCACGCCCGGGACCGCGGTGGGCGCCGGGTCGGGGGCGAGCAGCGCGCCGACGCCCTCGGCGGCGGCGATCTGGGCGGAGTTCGCGTGCACGCCGACGCCCTCGGCGACGACCCGCAGCCCGCGCGCGAGGCTCTCGGCGCTCGGGCGCTCGTCCGGGTTCTTGCGCAGGCAGCGTTCTATGACCGTCCACAGCGGGTCCGGGACGGTGGAGGGCCGGCGCGGTTCGGCGCTCAGGTGCTGGTGCAGGACCTCGAGGGCGCTGCCCCCGGAGAACGGCGGGCGGCCGGTGACCAGCTCGTAGAGCAGGATGCCGGCGCCGTAGATGTCGACGGCGGAGGTCTGCGGGCGGCCCTCCGCGGACTCCGGCGCGACGTACGCGGGCGTGCCGACGAACTCGTGGGTGCGGGTCAGGCCCGGGGAGTCGGCGAGGCGGGCGATGCCGAAGTCGGTCAGCATCGGGTGCATCAGGCCGTCGTACTGCCGCAGCAGCACGTTGGCGGGCTTCAGGTCGCGGTGGACGACGCCGTCGGCGTGGCTCGCGGCCAGCGCGTCGGCGATCTGGGCCGTCATCAGGGCGGCCGCGACCGGCGTGAGGGGGCCGCTCTCGCGCAGGTAGCGGTGCAGGTCGGGGCCGTCGACGAGGTCCATGACCAGCGCCAGCAGATCGCCCTCGACGACCAGGTCGCGGACCCGGACGATGTTCGGGTGGGTGAGGCGGAGCAGGACGGAGCGTTCGCGCAGGAAGCGCATCACGATGTCCGGGTCGCTCGCCAGCTCCTCCTTGAGGACCTTGATCGCGACCGTCTCTCCCGGCTGCCCGGCCACGGCCGCCTCGGCGCCCGCGGTCTCGCGCTGGCGGGCACGCCATACGGTGCCTGTGGCGCCGCGTCCGAGCGGCTCCTCAAGCAGGTACTTGCTGCCGACTGGCCGCACGTCACGCGCTCCCTGCTGCTTGCTGATGCTTGCTTGCCTGCATTCCGGTGTTCCGACCCACTGTAGTGCCGTGCTTCGAAGCACTACGTAAGCGTTCCCGAGCATGTTCGGAGGAAAGACGCTGCGTCCGGTCTCCCGGTTGCCGGGGGCGGACGTGACCGATCTCAACTGATCAGACGTGCGCTACTGGTCAGGCACTTTTGCGGGCAGAGCCGACCAATCAAGATCACTTGTCTCCGGGTGCCGGGCGCGCTGTCAGTGGCAGGTGCGAGGATGCCTCCCAGTACTGGCCGACGTGCTCGTGTGGGGTGGGGGGAAGTCCGCGCCCGCGCAGACCCGCGCAGAAGGGACCGCTGACGCCGATGCAGATCCGGCTGACCGTCGTAGACCCGCTGGGCCCGCCCGCGGGGCGGGGTCGCGCCGCGAGCCGCGACGTCCTGGTCACGGCGCCCACGGGGACGGACCTGGCCGCGGTCGCGTCGGCACTGGCCGGGGCGGTCGCCGGGGAGGGCGGTGCGGGCCGCGACACCGGCGGCTCCCCCGTGGTCCTGTACGCCGGCACCGACCGCCTGGATCCTCGCCGCTGCACCCTCGGCGAGCCTCCGCTGGTCGACGGCGCCGTGCTGTCCCTCGGTGCCCCGGCGGCCGCCGAGCCGCACCCCGAGCTGGACGACGCGCCGACCCAGCTGCACGTGGTCGCCGGTCCGGACGCGGGCGGGGTCCATCTGCTGCACGGCGGCCGCATCACCGTGGGCCGCTCCGCCGAGGCCGACGTCCCGCTGGACGACCCCGACGTCTCCCGTCTGCACTGCGCGGTCACGGTCGCCGCCGACGGCCGCGTCGGCGTGGCCGACCTGGACTCGACGAACGGAACGGTCCTCGACGGCACGCGGGTGGCCGACCGGCCGGTGCCGTTCCCCGCGGGGGCGCTGCTGAGGATCGGCGAGTCAGCCCTGCGCGTGACGCCGTCCGGGGGACCGGGGGCGCGGGTGCGGACGGTGGCCGACGGGGAGGGCTGCGTACGGGTCTCCCTGGCCGGCGGGACTCCGGGGGCGGGTGCGCCGGCCGGGACCGCGGGTGCGGACACGCCGGCCGGGGCTCCGGCCGGGTCCGGCGCCGACACCGGTCCGCGGCGCGATCCGGCCGCTCACGCACGCGTACGGCCCGCCGCGCCCCTCGGCGCCCACGGTTCCTCCGGATCGGCGCATCCCGTCCACGACCGGGACACCTCCGCCGGTGGCAGGGGGATCCGCCCGGGCGACCCCCTGGGCCAGCCGGTGGTACCGGGCCAGGCGGCGCCCCCGAGCATCGAGCAGCGCGGCGGGGGCCGGGGGGCGGGCGGCGCGGCCTCCGGGAACCGGGACCGGGGCCGGCGGGTGAGCGGCGCGGCCTCTGACGGGGACACGCATGCGGGGCGCCTCGGGATCGGCGGCCCGGGCCGGTCGCCCGGCGACCCCTACGAGGGCAGGTCGGCACACACCCGGGCGGACGGCGAGGTCTTCCGGGCTCAGGACGGACGGGCGGGCGACGGCGCCTACCCGGCCCAGGGCGGCGGGACGGACGGCGACGCCTACCCGGCGGGCGCGTACCCGACACGGGACGCTCAGGCCGACCGTGGCGCGTACCCCGCGCACGACACCCAGGCCGACCGTGGCACGTACACGGCGCAGCCCGCCCAGGACCACGGTGGCGCGTACCCGGCGCACGTCACCCAGGCCGACGGGCGGGAGGGGCGACCCCTCGCCGGTGATGGTGGCCCGCAGGGTGCGCGGCGGCGGGGGCTCGGTGCGTGGGCGCGACGGCTGGCCGGGGGACGGGGGGAGCAGCCGCCCGGCCGGGAGGCGTACGACGACGCGGCCGTGCGCACCGCCGAGGCACCGGCGTCCCGTTCCCCTCAGCAACCGGAGACCTGGCCGGATCCGGCGGCGCTGCTGCTGACGGCGCTGGGTCCCGGGCCCCGGCTGTGGGAGCGGGGGCCCGGCCACCCGGAGGCGCTGACCGTGCGGCTCGGCACGGCCGACCGGAGTGCGCCGGGCGGCGCGGGCCTGCTGCCCGCCGTGCCCGTGACGGCGGCGCTGCGCGAGGCCGGTGCACTGGGCCTGGCCGGTCCGCGCCCCCGGCTGTCCGGCCTGGCCCGTGCGGTGCTGGCCCAGCTCGCCGCGCTGCACTCCCCGGATCTGCTGGAGATCGTGCTGATCAGCGCGGACCGCGCGCGTCCGGTGGAGGAGCGCACGGCCGAGTGGTCCTGGCTTGGCTGGCTGCCGCACGTCCGGCCGGCCCACGGCCAGGCCTGCCGCCTGCTGCTCGCCTACGACCGCGAACAGGCGGCGGCCCGCACCCAGGAACTGCTGCGCCGGATCGACGACCACGCGACGGCGGGCAGAAGCGCGGCGCGTCCCGCCCCGGCCGACCGCATCCCCGGCCCGTCGACGGCACCGGACGCCACGGGCGGCTCGGCGACGCCTCCCGGCGTCCCCGTCCCCGGCACGACCGCCGGCACCACCCCCGGCCACACCCCTGGCACCACCCCCGGCCACACCGCTGACACCACCGCCGGCCACACTCCCGGCACCCCCGCCGGCCACACTCCCGGCACCCCCGCCGGCCACACTCCCGGCACCCCCGTCGGCCACACTCCCGGCGTCGCTCACGGTGACGCCGGTTCCGCGACCGGGGCCGTGCCGGGGCGCCGGCCCTCGTGGGCGAGGGACGACGCCGGGAGCGTCGGTGGCGGGTTCGCGGGGCCGTTCACCGTCGTCGTCGTGGACGGGGACCCCGGCGGAGCCGCTCTACAGGAGGCTGTGGCCCGGCTGGCCGTGGCCGGACCGCGGGCCGGGATCCATGTGGTGTGTCTCGCCGAGACCGAGCCCGCCTCGGCCGCTTCCCCCGTGGCGCGGACGTACGAGGCCGCGTGCGAGGTGACGCCGACGTTCCGGCACTGCGGTGCCGTGGCCCTGCTCAGCGGGGACGTCGCCGCCGCCGTGCATCTGCTGCGCGTGGCGCCGAGCGGTCCCGTGGGCCCCGGCACGGCGGCCGCCGTGGACGCCGTGTCCGCCGCCTGGGCGGAGCGGTTCGCGCGGGCGCTGGCGCCCCTGCGTCCGGACGGCCCCGTCGGCGAGCGGCACGCGCGCGTGGCCACACCGCTGCCGCGATCGGCGCGGCTGCTGGACGAGTTGGGGCTGGCCCGGGCCACCCCGGCGTCGCTGATGGCGCGCTGGGCGGACGCGGCGGACGACGCCGAGGCACTGGGCGGCCGGGCCCGGGCGGTGCTCGGTGCCGGTCCGCGCGGCCCGCTGACCGCCGACCTGGTCGCCGACGGTCCGCATCTGCTGATCGAGGGCCCGGCCGGCAGCGGTCGTACCGAACTGCTGCGGGCCGTGGTCGCCTCGCTGGCCGCCGCCGAGCGGCCGGACCGGCTGGGCGTGGTGCTGATCGACGGCCGGGACGGGGTCGGCACGGCCACCGCGGGCGACGAGGGCCTGCGGGTCTGTACCGAAATACCGCACGTGACCACGCATCTCGCCGCCAACGACCCGGTGCGGATGCGGGAGTTCGCGCAGTCGCTGAGTGCCGAGCTGAAGCGGCGGGCCGAGCTGCTCGGCCGTTCGGACTTCGCCGCCTGGCATGCCGGGCATGGGGTGTCGGGGCGGATCGTCGCGCAGCGCACGGCCGCCACCGGGGACATAGAGACGCCGCCCAGCTCCACCCTGCGGCTGCGGCCGGGCGGCGCGGCACGCCGGCGGGCCGAGGCCGCGCCGCCGCTGCCCCGGCTCGTGGTCGTCGTCGACGACCTGGACGCGCTGGTCTCCCCGCCGCTCGGGTCGCCGGGCCGGCCCGCCGCCGGGTCGGTGCTGCGGGCCCTGGAGGCGGTGGCCCGGGAGGGCGAGCGGCTCGGGGTGCACCTGGTGGCGGCGGCCGGCGCGGGCGGACGTACGGCGCAGACGGAACCGGCGCGCCGGGCCGCCCTGCGGGTCACACTGGCCACCCCCGAGCCGGGACCGGAGGAACCGGCTCCCGGCCGCGGACGGCTGGCGTGCGCGGACGGGCGGATCACCGACTTCCAGGCCGGCCGGGTCACGGGCCGCATCCCGCGTACCGCGACCCAGCGGCCCACGGTCGTCCCGCTGGAGTGGCAGCGCATGGGCGACCCGCCGGCCCGCCGGCCCGTGCGGGAGCTGGGCAACGGCCCGACCGACCTGGCCCTGCTGGCGAGCGCGGTGGAGCGCGCGGCCCGGGAGGTCTCGGCGGCGGAGGTGCCCTCGCTGCTCTAGTGGTCTGTCTGACAATGCGCGTCTGCCGCGCGACGCCCTGCACGCACTCTCGCCGCACCGGCCCCCGACCCGAGTACGTCCAGTACGAGCGCCTGGGGCCGGCACGCCGAGAGCACGCACCTGACGCCGCGCGGCCGCCCTCCGGGCCACGACGCGAATTGTCAGACAGGACCTGGTGGTCTGCCCGGCCGTCCGCGTCGCGGCCGCGCGGCG
The DNA here is from genome assembly GCF_040426375.1 of Streptomyces sp. NPDC096012. Classification (NCBI taxonomy): domain Bacteria; kingdom Bacillati; phylum Actinomycetota; class Actinomycetes; order Kitasatosporales; family Streptomycetaceae; genus Streptomyces; species Streptomyces sp. NPDC096012. The sequence continues at coordinate 55,606 of NZ_JBEOTD010000019.1, read as the reverse complement.
TGAGGTGACTGCTCTCGGCGTGCCGCCCCGGGCCCTCGTCCGGGGCGGACGCGGCTCCGGGGGCAGTGCGGCGACAGTGCGTGCGCGGCGTCGCGCGGCGGAGGGGAAGAGCCGGACAGGGCGCGGTCCGCGACGGCACGCATACTTCTACGATCACGAGCCGGTCACGATCAACGGCCCGACGGCGCAGGCGCTCTTGCCGCCCGCGTGCGGCCCGGCGTAGACCGGACCGCACGGGACAGATTTCAGACGTTCGACTCTGGCGTTCCACAATGTCCAGCGACGTTCAACGGAGAACGACGAACGGGGAAGTGATGCACAGCGAAAGCAGCACCATCCGCACCCGAAGGGCCGTCACCACGCTCGGCGCGCTGCTCGCGGGGGCCCTCGCGCTCACCGCCTGCTCCAGCGGCGGCGACAAGAAGGACAACGGCGCGGACAGCGGCGGCACCGCCACCGGCTCCACCCTCACCCTGCCGAAACTGGACGGCGCGCGCCTGGAGGTCGCCGCCGTGTGGACCGGCACCGAACAGGCCAATTTCAAGAAGGTGCTGGCGGAGTTCGAGAAGCGCACCGGCGCGAAGGTGACGTTCGTGCCCGCCCAGGACCCGATCATCAACTTCCTCGGTTCCAAGATCGCGGGCGGGCAGCCGCCGGACGTCGCGCTGCTCCCCCAGCCGGGCGCGATCAAGCAGGCCGTGGACAAGAAATGGGCCAAGCCCCTCGGCGCGGAGGCGCTCACGGAACTGCGGAAGAACTACTCGCAGGGCTGGCAGCGAATCGGCCAGGTCGACGGCAAGCAGTACGGCGTCTACTACAAGGCGGCCAACAAGTCGCTGATCTGGTACAACGTCCAGGCCTTCGAGGGCGCGGGCGCCAAGGTGCCGAAGACCTGGCCGGAGCTGCTGACCGCCGCGCAGGCGGTGTACGACTCCGGTGTCACGCCGTTCTCGGTCGGCGGCGCGGACGGCTGGACGCTGACGGACTGGTTCGAGAACGTCTATCTGTCGCAGGCCGGTCCGGAGAAGTACGACCAGCTCGCCCAGCACAAGATCAAGTGGACCGACCCCTCGGTGAAGCAGGCCCTGACCACACTCGCCCAGATCTGGGGCAAGAAGGACTTCGTGGCGGGCGGCGCGGACGGCGCACTGCAGACGGAGTTCCCGGCCTCCGTCACGCAGACCTTCACCGGCGGCGACCAGCCGAAGGCGGCGATGGTCTACGAGGGCGACTTCGCGCAGGTCAACATCGGCGACACCAAGGCCAAGGTGGGCACGGACGCGAAGGTGTTCCCGTTCCCGGCGGTGGGCTCGTCCGCGCCGGTGGTCTCCGGTGGTGACGCGGCCGTGATCCTGAAGGACTCCAAGGCGGCACAGGCGCTGGCCACCTTCCTGGCCTCCCCGGACGCGGCGACCATCCAGGCGAAGCTGGGCGGCTACCTCTCGCCGAACAAGAACGTGCCGGACTCGGCCTACCCGAACGCGGTGCAGCGGACGATCGCCAAGGCGCTGGTCGCCTCCGGGGACGACTTCCGCTTCGACATGTCCGACCAGGCCCCGCAGGCCTTCGGCGGCACCCCGGGCAAGGGTGAGTGGAAGGACCTGCAGGACTTCCTGAAGAACCCGAAGGACGTGGCGGGCGCCCAGGCGAAGCTGGAGAAGGACGCGGCGGCGGCCTACGGGAACGGGAGCTGACCCGGCGATGGCGTCGGCAGCGGCGGCCGGGGCCCCACCGGGCCCCGCCGCACCCAAGAGCCGCAAGAGCGTGACCGGTACCCGCAGGACGGTGGCAGCCCTCTTCCTGCTGCCCGCCCTGGTGCTGCTCGGCGCGCTCGTGGTCTACCCGATCGGGTACTCGCTCGTCCGCAGCTTCTACAACGCCCGGGGCGACGGCTTCGCCGGACTCGACAACTACAAGGCCCTGTTCACCGACGACGGCATTCGCACCGCGCTGAAGAACAACATCATCTGGGTGGTGTTCGCGCCGACGGTCTCCACCGCACTCGGCCTGGTCTTCGCGGTGCTGACCGAACGGGTGCGCTGGGGAACGGCGTTCAAGCTGGTCGTCTTCATGCCGATGGCGATCTCGATGCTGGCGGCCGGCATCATCTTCCGGCTGGTGTACGACCAGGACCCGGACAAGGGGGTCGCCAACGCCGTGTGGGTCGGGGTGCACGACACCTTCGCCCCGTCGTCGGCGTTCCCGAAGGCGCATCCTGGGCGTGAGTCGCCGCTGGAGGCGGACCGGGGAGGCTTCGTCACCAGGGCCACGGTGCACACCGGTCAGACGGTCAGGCTCCCGCTGGTCGGTGTCGCCCCCGACCGGCTGCCCGACGGCGCGAAGAAGGCCGTGGCGGCCGTGGCGGAGCCGGGGAAGATCACCGGGACCACCTGGCAGGACTTCACGCGCGGCAAGGGCGTCGGGCGGCTGGGCACCCCGGACCCGTCCGAGGTGGGCTATGCCGGGATGCGGATCGAGGCGGTGAAGGACGGGAAGGTCGTGGCCACCGCCGAGGCGGCCGGCGACGGCACCTTCACGCTGCCCGCGAAGGCCGACGGCGCCCGTCTGAGGCTTCCGGCCGGCAACTTCAAGGAGCCGTACAACGGCGTCGACTGGCTCGGCCCGGCGCTGGTGACCCCGGCGATCATCGGGTCGTACGTGTGGATGTGGGCGGGCTTCGCGATGGTGCTGATCGCGGCCGGGCTCGCGGGAGTGCCCCGGGAACTGCTGGAGGCCGCGCGCGTGGACGGGGCCGGTGAGTGGCAGGTGTTCCGCCGGATCACCGTGCCGCTGCTCGCGCCGGTCCTCGCGGTCGTCGCCGTCACGTTGATGATCAACGTGCTCAAGGTGTTCGACCTCGTCTACATCATCGCGCCGGGCTCCTCCCAGGACGACGCGAACGTGCTGGCCCTGGAGCTGTACCGCAAGGGGTTCGCGGAGGGCCGGCCCGGTGTCGCGAGCGCGATCGCGGTGTTCCTGCTGCTGCTGGTGATCCCGGTGATGCTGTTCAACATTCGCAGGCTGAGGCGGGAGGTACGGCGATGACGACCGCCGCCAAGAGCGTCGGACCGACGGCACCCGCGGACACGGCGGTGAGGGGCCGGCAGTCGCTCGGTGCGAGGATCGCCGAGCGGCTGAGCGGCGGGCTGGTCCGCGTCTTCCTGCTCCTCGTGGGCCTGTTCTGGCTGGTGCCGACCATCGGCCTGCTCATCTCCTCCCTGCGCGCGCCGGACGAGATGAGCGCGAGCGGCTGGTGGAAGGTGTTCTCCCAGCCCTCCCAGCTGACCTTCGACAGCTACCAGAAGCTGCTGGAGAACGGCGACATCACGAACTCGCTGCTGAACACCGTGCTGATCACGGTGCCGGCCACGATCCTGGTCGTCGTGATCGGCTCGCTGGCCGGGTACGCGTTCGCGTGGATGGAGTTCCCGGGCCGGGACTGGTGGTTCCTGGGCGTGGTCAGCCTGCTGGTGGTGCCGGTGCAGGTGGCGCTGATCCCGATCGCCGAACTGTTCGGCAGCATAGGGCTGTTCGGGACGATCCTCGGGGTGGTGCTGTTCCACGTCGGCTTCGGTCTGCCGTTCGCGGTGTTCCTGCTGCGGAACTTCTTCGCGGAGATCCCGCGCGAGCTGCTGGAGGCGGCCCGTCTGGACGGCGCCGGTGAACTGCGCCTGTTCGCGCGGGTGGTGATGCCGCTCGGCGGCCCCGCGATCGCGAGCCTCGGCATCTTCCAGTTCCTGTGGGTGTGGAACGACATGCTGGTGGCGCTGGTGTTCACCAAGTCCGGATCGCAGCCGATCACGGTCGCCCTGCAGACGCAGGTACGGCAGTTCGGCAACAACATCGACGTGCTGGCGCCGGGCGCGTTCATCTCGATGGTGATCCCGCTGGTGGTGTTCTTCGCGTTCCAGCGGCAGTTCGTGTCGGGGGTGATGGCCGGCGCGGTCAAGTGACCGGGAAGGGAAGCATCGTGCGGGGCGGGCCGTCACCGGCCCGCCCCGTCGCGTTCACCGGGTGTCCCCCACATGCCGTACGGGGCCGTAACCAAGTCACTCCGTCGGCCGTTGCCGGGCAGAACGCCCGCGCCGAGCCACCCATGGATGTCCCTTGCCCAGGTTCAGTGTCATCGTCCCCGCGTACAAGGTTCAGGCGTATCTGTCCCCGTGCCTGGACTCGGTGCTCTCGCAGTCGTACGGCGATCTCGAACTGATCGCCGTGGACGACCGCTCGCCCGACGCCTGCGGCGCGATCATCGACGAGTTCGCGGCCCGGGACCCGCGTGTGAAGCCCCTGCACCTCGCCGAGAACCAGGGGCTCGGCCCCGCCCGGAACGCGGGCATGGCGGAGGCGAGCGGCGACTACCTGGTCTTCCTGGACGGCGACGACACCCTCACCCCGGACGCGCTGCGGGCCGTCGCCGACCGGATCGAGGAGACCGGTGAGCCGGACGTCCTGGTCTACGACTACGCGCGCACCTACTGGGACGGGCGGACGGTACGCAACCAGCTCACGGCCCCGCTCACCGAACGGGGCCCGGCGCCGTTCCGGCTGGCGGACCGGCCGGGGCTGCTCAGGGTGCTGATGGTGGCGTGGAACAAGGCGTACCGGCGCGAGTTCGTCGAGGAGCACGGCTTCGCCTTCCCGCCGGGCTACTACGAGGACACCCCCTGGACCTTCCCGGTGCTGATGACCGCGGGGTCGATCGCGACCCTGGACCGGGTGTGCGTCCACTACCGGCAGCGCCGGCAGGGCAGCATCCTCGGCACCACCAGCGCCCGGCACTTCGACCTCTTCGAGCAGTACGACCGGGTGTTCGCCTACGTGGCCCAGCGGCCCGAACTGGCGCGGTGGCGGCCGGAGCTGTTCCGCCGCATGATCGACCACTACGCCGTGGTGTTCACCCGCCGGGGCCGGCTGCCGCGCGGCAGCCACGGCGCCTTCCTGCGCCGGGCCCGCGCCCACTGCCGCCGCCACCGGGTGCCGGGGGCCGGGCTCCGGCTGCGGCACACCCTGGTCCGCCACGGTCTGCACCGCACCTTCCGGATGCTCCGGCTGGTGTCGGCCGGCCGCCGGCGCGCGCGGAAGTCGGGCGTGAAGCTGGTCCGCGCCCTGCGCTCGGGCGCGCTGCGGCTGCACTACCGGGTGCAGCTGCGACTGCCGCTGCGCGATGACCGGGCCGTGTTCGCCGCCGCCTGGGGGCGCTGCGATCCGGGGGCCCTGGAGGAGGCGTTCCGCACGCACGCCCCGCACGTGCGCACCGCCTGGGTGGCCCGCCCCGAGTGGCGGCACCCGCTGCCCCCGGGCCCGCGCCGGCTGCGCCCCGGCACGGCGGCCTACTTCAGCGCGCTGGCCCGCTCCAAGTACCTGGTGAACGACGCCGGATTCGGCCGCGGGCTGCGCAAGCGCCCCGGCCAGGTCTTCGTCCAGACCCAGCGGGGCACCCCGCTCAAGCACATGGGCCTCGACCTGCAGGAGCGCCCGGCCGCCGCCCGGGACACCGATTTCGGGGAGCTGCTGCGGGACGTCGACCGGTGGGACTTCGTCCTGTCCGGCAACCGGCACTCCACGCTCACCTGGGAGCGGGTCTTCCCCGGCGGCTACACCACCCTGGAGTACGGCTGCCCGCGCAACGACGTCCTCCAGCGGGCGACACCGGCGGACGTGGCCCGGGAGCGCGAGTCGCTCGGTCTGCCCGAGGGCACGGTCGCGATCCTGTACGCACCCACGTACCGCGACCACGTGCGCACCCAGCGCCCGCTGCTGGACCTGGAGCGGATCGCGCGCCGTCTGGGTCCGCGCTTCGTGATCCTGGCGCGCCCCCACCCGGCGCACGGCGGCTCCCTCGGGGCGGGACCCCGGATCATCGACGTCGGTGACCACCCGAGCGTGGAGGCCCTGTGCCTGGCCTCGGACGCGCTGGTCACGGACTATTCGTCGCTCATGTTCGACTACGCGGTGCTGGACCGGCCGATCGTCGTGCACACCGGGGACCGGGAGGCGTACGAGGCCTCCCGCGGCACCTACTTCGACCTGTGCGCCTCGCCGCCCGGCCCGGTGGCGCGCGGCGAGGACGAACTGATCGACATCTTCGTCGGCGGCCACTGGCGCGGTTCGCGCTCGGCGCGGCTGCGGGCGGTGTTCCGGGAGCGGTTCTGCCCGTACGACGACGGACACGCCGCCGAGCGGGTCGTACGGCGTGTGGTGCTGGGTGAGACGGAGGGGCTGCCGCAGTTCGTGCCGCCCGCCGACCGCAGGCCGGTGCCGTCGGCGGCGTCGGTGGCGCTTTCGCGTACCCCGCCGGCCACCGTGCCGCAACCTTCCGGCCCGCGCCCCGTCACCGACAGCCGCTGAACACCGTTGTTCTTTCCGGGAGTTCCCATGCCCCTGGGCTCGACGCGGCCCACCCCGAGCCGGCCGTCCACCTGGCGTCCGGCGGGACGGCCCGGCCGCGCCCGCAAGACGACAGAAAGAACAGAATGCCCCGCTTCAGCATCATCGTCCCGTCCCACGGGGTCGCCGGCCGGCTGTCCCAGGCGCTGGACTCCGTCCTCGGCCAGTCCTTCGGCGACTGGCAGCTGATCCCTGTCTGCGACGCCCCCGACGCCCCGGCCGCCGAGGTGGCCGCCGGGTACGCGGGGCGGGACTCCCGGGTGACCCCGGTCCACTCGCCGCCCTCCGCCGGCCTGAGCGGGGCGCGCAACGCCGGGATGCGGGCGGCGACCGGGGCCCATCTGCTGTTCCTGGACGGTGACGACCTGCTGCTGCCGGGCGCGCTCGCGGCGCTGGACGCCCGCCTGACCGAGACCGGCGACGTGGACGTGCTCTACGCGGAGCACGAGCGCACCCCCTGGTGGGAAGGCGAGCCGACGAACCCGGCCGCGCCGGTGCTCGCCAAGGCGCCCGGGGGTCCGTTCGCCCCCGCCGACCTGCCCGGACTGACCGGCGTGCAGCTCCCGGCGTGGAGCGCCGTCTACCGCCGCGACTTCCTCACGGCCCACGGACTGACCTTTCCGGACAGCCACTTCACCGACCTCGGCTGGGGCGGGCTGACCACGCTCGCCGCCGAGCGGATCGCGGTCCTGCGCCGGGTCGTCGTACGGCACCGGATGCGCCGGCAGGGCAGCCGGCTCAATCTGCCCGGACCGCACCAGCACGCGCTGCTCGACCAGGTGGACCTCGTGCTGTCCCGGGCGGCCGGGTGCGGCCTGTCCGCCGAGCGGACCGGACCGCTGTTCGAGCAGCTGTTCGCCGTGGTGCTCAAGACGGCGTCCCGGCCCGACCGGCTGCTCCGCGGGCACCGGGCGTTCTTCCGCCGGGCCGGCCGGCTCTACCGGCGGCACCGGCCCGGCGGCTACCGGGCGCCGGGCGGCAGCGTGGGCGTGCAGCACCGCTTGCTGGCGACGGGCGCGTACACCGCCTTCCGCGCCCTGCGCGGGGTCAACCAGGTGGCGGCGCGCTCGGCCGAGAGCCTGCCGCGCCCCCCCATGCTGCGCACCCGGCTGCGCTACGCCCGCGACCTGCGCCGCCCGCTCGACCCGCAACTCGCGGTGTACTGCGCCTACTGGGGCCGCGGCTACGCGTGCAACCCGGCCGCGATCCACGCCAAGGCGCGCGAACTGGCCCCGCACATCCGCTCGGTGTTCCTGGTCGAGGCCGACCAGGCCCATGCGATGCCCGGGGACGTCGAGTACGCGGTGATCGGCTCCCGCCGCTACTGGGAGGTGCTCGCCCGCGCCACCTACTTCGTCAACAACGCCAACTTCGCCGAGGGCGTGGTCAAGCGGCCCGGCAGCGTGCACCTGCAGACCCAGCACGGCACCCCGCTGAAGACGATGGGCGTGGACCAGTCGACGTACCCGGTGGTGGCCGCGCGGTCCGGCAGCTTCACCAGGCTGCTGGGCCGGGTGGACCGCTGGGACTTCAACCTGTCGTCCAACCGCCACTCCACCCAGATGTGGGAGCGCGCCTTCCCCGGTTCGTACGAGCATCTGGAGTACGGCTATCCGCGCAACGACGTCTACTGCACGGCGACCGCCGAGGACGTCGTCCGCGTCCGCCGCGAACTGGGAGTGCCGGAGGGCCGCAGGGCCGTGCTGTACGCGCCCACCCACCGCGACCACCACACCGGCTTCGAGCCGGGCCTGGACCTGGAGGCGTTCTGCGAGGCGGCCGGGGAGGACGTCGTCGTGCTGCTGCGCGCCCACTACTTCTACGACCGGGGCCGCTCCCAGGGCTCCGGCCGGATCATCGACGTGACCGCGCACCGCTCCGCCGAGGACGTGTGCCTGGCCGCGGACGCGCTGGTCACGGACTACTCGTCGATCATGTTCGACTACGCCAACCTGGACCGGCCGATCGTGGTGTACGCCGACGACTGGGACGTCTACCGGGAGATCCGGGGCGTCTACTTCGACCTGCCGGCCGCGCCGCCCGGCCTGGTCGTGCGCACCCCCGGGGAACTGGCCGCCGTCTTCCGCGACGGCTCGTACGCGGGCCCGCAGGCCGCCGCGCTGCGGGCCGCGTTCCGGGAACGGTTCTGCGAGTTCGACGACGGGCGCGCCGCCGAGCGCGTCGTACGGCGGGTGCTGCTCGGGGAGCCGCCGGAGGCGCTGCCGCCCGTGATCCCGCTCGCGGAGCGCGTCCCCGCCCCCGCCGCCGCGACCCTCGTGAGGAGCTGATCCGCCGTGCCCCGCTTCAGTGTGATCGTGCCCTGCTTCAAGGTGCAGGGCTTCCTGCGCGAGTGCCTGGACTCGGTGCTGACGCAGTCCTTCGACGACTTCGAGCTGATCGCCGTCGACGACCGCTCCCCGGACGGCTGCGGCGCCATCCTCGACGAGTACGCCGGACGGGACCCGCGCGTGCGGGTGCTGCACCTGCCGGAGAACGTGGGCCTCGGCCGGGCCCGCAACGCGGGCATGCCCCTGGCCACGGGCGACTACCTCTTCTTCCTCGACAGCGACGACACCCTCACCCCGGGCGCGCTGCGGGCCGTCGCCGACCGGCTTGCGGAGGCGCGGGACCCCGACGTGCTGGTCTTCGACTACGCGCGCACGTACTGGTGGGGCGGCACCCGGCGCAACGTGCTCGCGCACCTGCTCGGCGAGGCCGGCCCGGGCACCTTCGGCGTCTCGGAGTACCCGCAGATCCTCGATCTGCTGATGGTGGTCTGGAACAAGGTGTACCGGCGGGAGTTCGTCGAGGAGAACGGCTTCGCGTTCCCGCCCGGCTACTACGAGGACACCCCCTGGACCTTCCCGGTCATGCTCAGTGCGGGACGGATCGCCACCCTGGACCGGATCTGCCTGAACTACCGGCAGCGCCGGCAGGGCAACATCCTGTCCACCACCAGCCGCAAGCACTTCGACATCCACGACCAGTACGAGCGGGTCTTCGCCTTCGTGGAGCGGCGCCCCGAGCTGGCGGTCTGGCTGCCGTACCTGCACCGCAAGATGGGTGAGCACTGCCTGGACATCCTGGCGAAGCCCGACCGGCTGCCGTCCGCCGACAGGGCGGAGTTCTTCCGGCGCACGGTACGGATGTTCCGCGAGCACCGGCCCGCGGGCGCCCGGGTGGACGGGGAGCTGGCCCTGCTGGAGGGTTCCTGGACGGCGTACCGGGTCAGGCGGCAGGCGGCGCGGGCCGGGCGGGAGGCGGCCCGGCGGGCGGACCTGGCACGCCGGGCGGCGTCCGCCCGGGCCCGCAGCGGCTGGGCAGCGCTGCACGCGCACCGCCCGCTGGACGAGAACCTCGTGGTGTACTCGGCGTCCTCGCACCGGGGGGTGCTGGGCGACCCGGCGGCCGTCCACCGCAAGGCGCGGGAGATCGCCCCGCAGCTGCGCGGGGTGTGGGTGGTGCGGGACGCGGAGACCGCCGAGCGGCTGCCGCCCGACGTGGAGCACGTCGTCGTGGGCTCCCGGCGCTATCTGGAGGTCACCGCGCGGGCCAAGTTCTTCGTCAACGACGTCAACTGGCCCGGCGCGCTGGCCAAGCGGCCCGGCAGCGTGTACATCCACACCCACCAGGGCACTCCGCTCAAGTACCTGGGTGCCGACCTGCTGGACAAGCCCGGCGCCCGGCTCGGCTTCGACGTGCCGCAGATGCTGCGCCGGGCCGACCGCTGGGACTACAGCCTGGTCGCCAACCGCCACTCGGAGCTGGTCTGGGAGCGGGCCTACCCCTGCCACTTCACCTCGGTGCGCACCGGCAGCCCCCGCAACGACGTCCTGGTGAACGGCGGCACCGGCGACTTCCGGCGGCGGCACGGCATCCCCGACGACCGCACGGTCGTGCTGTACGCGCCGACCCGCCGGGACTACTGCCGCAGCGGGCACGCCGACCGGTTCGACCTGGCCCGGTTCGCGGCCGACCTCGGCGCGGGCCACACCCTCGTGGTCCGGCTGCATCCCTCGCTGGCGAGCGGCCCCGCGCGCGGCATGGGCCTGTCCGAGCTGGCGCGGCGCGGCATCGTGGTCGACGCGACCGACGAACCGCATCTCGAGGAGGTGCTGCTCGCGGCGGACGTGCTGGTCACGGACTACTCGTCCGTGATGTTCGACTACGCCAACCTGGACCGGCCGATCGTCGTGCACGCCGACGACCATCCGGCGTACACCGCGAGCCGGGGCACGTATTTCGACGTCACCGCCGAGCCGCCGGGCCATGTCACCGGCTCCTACCGGGAGCTGGCGCGGCTGTTCGCCTCCGGGTCCTGGCGGGACGAGGAGTCGGCGCGGCTGCGGGCCGAGTTCCGGTCCCGGTTCTGCGAGTTCGAGGACGGCAAGGCCGCCGAGCGGGTCGTACGGACCCTGCTGCTCGGCGAGGCGATGCCGGACGCCGGGATCCGGCTGCCGGTCCAGGGCACGGGCCGGGACGCGCTGACCTCGGCGTGACGGACGACCGGCCGGCGGTCCCCCGCCGGCCGGCTGCGGGGTGTCACTCGATGATGAGGTCGACCTCGATGTTGCCGCGGGTGGCGTTGGAGTACGGGCAGACCTGGTGGGCGGTCTCGACCAGCTTGCGGCCGGTGGCCTCGTCCACGGACTCGGGCAGCTCGATGCGCAGGGTGACCTTCAGCCCGAAGCCCTCGCCCTGCTTGCCGATGCCGACCTCGGCGGTGACCGCCGCGTCGCTGACGTCCACCTTCGCCTGGCGGCCGACGAGGCCGAGGGCGCTGCCGAAGCAGGCGGCGTAACCGGCGGCGAAGAGCTGCTCCGGGTTGGTTCCCTCGCCGTTGCCGCCCAGCTCCACGGGCGGGGCCAGCCGGAGGTCGATCTTGCCGTCGGAGGAGACGGCACGTCCGTCACGGCCGTGGGTGGCGGTGGCGACAGCGGTGTAGAGCGCGTCCATGGAAGTTCATCCCTCTCGATGTGGGGTGCCGCACGGGACTTTTCCGTTCAGGGCCCCGTCGCGACCTCAAGTAGAGCACACAATTAAGTTGTGCACAACCAAATGGCCCACGGAGCTACCCTGGAACCATGACCGCCTCGCCGACCCCGAAGACCGCCGCTGCGGACTGGCTCCGCCTGGACAACCAGGTCTGCTTCGCCCTGCACGCGGCGTCCCGCGCCTTCAACGGCGTCTATCGCGTGATCCTGAAGGACCTCGGGCTCACCTACCCTCAGTACCTGGTGATGCTGGTGCTCTGGGAGCAGGGCGATCTGCCCGTCAAACAGCTCGGCGAGCATCTGCGGCTGGACTCGGGCACGCTGTCGCCGCTCGTGAAGCGGCTGGAGGCGGCCGGCCTCGTACGGCGCGAGCGCAGCGCGCGGGACGAGCGGTCGGTGTGGGTGCGGCTCACCGAGGAGGGCGCGGAGCTGCGCGAGCGGGCCGGGGAGGTGCCACGGCGGATCGCGGCGGCGACCGGCTTCGACCCGGCGGAGATCGGCGAGCTGCGGGAACGGCTCGACCGGCTCACCGCCGCCCTGGACGCGGCATCGGTGACGACATCGGCGCAATCAGCCGAATCCGAGTAGTACGGCGGACGTAGAGCCGTACGGTCACCCCGTCCCGAGCGGCCTGCTCACCTTGGCTGAACTCCTCTGCCAGCACGGCCAGTTTGAGGCGTTCGGCGGGGCTGCCTGGAACCCAGCGGCCGTCGAGCACCGCCTGGTCCGCGACGACCCACACCCGGTCCAGCCGCGCCAGCCTGCGGCGCAGCTCGCCGGCTCCGATCTCCCGCCCGTACAGCGTCCCGGACGCGGCGGCGCTCTCCGCCAGGGCCACGTCCCGCACCCCCCTGAACGCCCCCGGGTAGGTGATCGCCACGTTCCGCGTCTGCGCGGGCAGGAACAGCACCGGGTCTCCCGGGCCCAGCTTCCGCGCGGCGAGGCGGGAGACGGCGGCGAGGTCGTCGGGCCGGCGGGCCGGGCTGTGGTCGGCGCGCAGCAGCGGAAGCTGGTGGTGGAGGACCAGGGCGACGGCCAGCACGCCGGCGACGGCCACCAGGTGGGACCGTGCCGCACGGGCGGCCCGCGCGACGGCGCGCGCCCCCGGCGGGCCGCCGCCGCGGGTCCGGTCGTCCGACGGCGGGACGGGCGCCGCTGCGGCGCGGGGGGCGCGGGGAGCCGGAAAGAGGGCGGATACGCGACGGCCACCCGCCCCCGCACGCGACCACAGCCACGCCACCGCACCGCGACCGAGACGACCCACCGCACCCGACGGCAGCCACCCCGCCGCACCACGACCGTGACGGCCCACCGCACGCGACCGCAGCCACCCCACCGCACCACGACCGAGACGACCCACCGCACCCGACCGCAGCCACCCCACCGCACCACGACCGTGCCGGCCCACCGCACCCGACCGCAGCCACCCCGCCACCCGCGGCCCCAGGCGCCCCACCGCACCGGCCACCCGCTCCGCCCCGGCGGCGACCAGCAGCGGCGCGCCGCCCAGGGCGTACAGCACGTACCGGTCGACGTACAGCGGCGAGAGCTGGGACACCAGCATCAGCGCCCCCGGCGGCACCACCATCAGGGGCAGGGCCACGCCCGCACAGGTGACCTGCCCCCGCCGCCCCACCAGCCCCGCCAGGCCCACCAGCGCGAGCCCGAGACACACCCAGTACACCCCTGGCACGGCCCCCAGGAACGTCCGCAGTGCCGTCTGCGCCGTGTCCGCCGTGGGCCTGCGCAGCCACGCGACCTGCGCCGACTGCGCCCGCGAGACGACGATCATCGGCAGCAGCGCGAGGACGACCGCGCCGGCCGCCCGCCCCCAGCCCCGCCACACCCGCGCCCCGGGCCGGGCGAGCGCCAGCGTCACCGCGTGCGCGAGCAGCAGCAGGACCGCGAACTCGTGCAGCCAGCAGGTGACTCCGAGGACAGCGCCGTAGGCCCACCAGGTGCCTTCCCGCACGGCCCGCGTGAACAGCAGCGTCGCGGCCGTGGCCCCCGCCGCGACCAGCGCGTAGGAGCGGCCCTCCTGGGCGTAGTGGCCGGCCATGGGCGTGACGGCGTACAGCAGCCCGGCCCACAGCCCGACGCGCGGCCGGACCAGGCGCGCGCCCAGCGCGGCCACCAGACCGGCGGTCACCGCCGCCGCGCACACCGACGGCAGCCGGAGGGCGACCTCGCCGGGATGGACGGCGAGGACGGCGTGCATGAGCAGGTAGTACAGGCCGTGGACCGCGTCCACGCCGTGCAGCAGCCGCCAGATCTGGGGCACCGTGCGGCGTCCGACCTGGAAGGTGACGGCCTCGTCGCGCCACATCCCGCCCCGGTCGAGCCCCCACAGCCCGATCCCGAGCATCGCGAGCGCCGGTACGCACACGGCGGCGGCACGGCGGATCCGCGCCGGGAGGCTCCCCGGCGCACGGCACGACGCGCGGTTCGTCCTACGGTTCAGCGCACCATTCGGCGCCTGCGTCGTTGCACCGGTGGAAGCGGCGACCGCCGCTCCAGCCGTCCGGCGCGACTGCGTTCTCACAGGAAGCCCGACCTTCACCACGGCCCGATCTTTTGCGATTAGCCAACCTTTGCCGCTCTTTAACGGCGTATCGGCATGGATACACCATCCGCACGGCTTACGCTCCCATGTGATGAACCGTCACCGTGTCACCCCCGGCCCGGTCCTCGCCCTCACCGCCCTCTGGTCCGTCACCCGCGCCGTGCTGCTCTGGCTCCTCCTGCACGATGACGCCCCGCTGCTGGGCGGGGGTTCGGTGAACCGCGAGGTGTCCCGGCTGTACTTCCACTGGTACGGCGTCCTCGTGCACGGCGGTTTCCCGGTGCACGACGCGCTGTGGCAGTACCCGCCGGGCGCGGGCGCGGTGCTGCTGGCGCCGGGCCTGGCCCCGGGGCTGACCTACTTCCAGGCGTTCGTCGCGCTGACGCTGGCGGCGGACGCGCTGATCGCGGGGGCGCTGGCCCGCGCGGGCACCCGGCCCGGGCGGAGCCTGCTCGGCGCGGCCCTGTGGACGGGCGGCCTGCCGCTGCTGCTGCACCTCCCGCTCGCCCGGTACGACGTGGAGGTCACCGCGCTGGCCGTCCTCTGCCTGCTGACGATGGCGCACTCCCCACGCGCGGGCGGAGTGTTCGGGGCGCTGGGCGCGCTGGTGAAGGTCTGGCCCGCGCTGGCGCTGCTGGGCACGCCTCCGGGCCGGCCGACCCGCACGGCGTGGACGTGGGCGGCGGTGACCGGGGCCGCCTCGCTCGCCCTGTTCGCCGTCCTCTTCACCGGCCCGCTGTCCTTCCTGCGCGAGCAGGGCGGCCGCGGGGTGCAGATCGAGTCGCTCGGCGGCACGGCCCTCAACCTGGCGCGGCACGCCGGCTGGACCGGGCGCCCCCGCTACCAGTACGGCGCGATCGAACTGGTCGGCCCGTACGTGCACGCGGTCGCGAGCGCCTCCCTCGCCCTGACGGCGGCCGCCTTCGGGGTGCTGGTGCTGTGGCGGGTGCGGGCGCGGCACTGGAGCGAGGCCACGCCGTACGACGCGGCGCTGAGCGCGGTGCTGCTGTTCACGGTCACCAGCCGGGTCATCAGCCCGCAGTACATGATCTGGCTGCTGGGACTCGCCGCCGTGTGCCTGACCTCCCGGCACACCAGTCAGCGGCCGGTGGCGGCGCTCGTCGTGGCGGCGTGCGCGCTGAGCACGGTGGCGTACCCGATGTCGTACCGCGAGGTGATCGACGGCAGCTGGACCGGCTGCCTGCTGATGCTGGCCCGCAACGCGCTGCTGGCGGCCGCCGCGGTGCTGTCCCTGGTCCGGTTGTGGCGCGCCGCGCGGCCACCGGCGGAGGAAAACCCGCCGACGAGGCAACCCGGGCCTGGTTCCGGCCGTCTAGCGGACCGAGCACTGAGCACCTCCTGAGGGAGGATCCCCCTCCTTCTCTACACCGCCGGCCCGTGGACCTCATGCACCCAGACCCGCTTGCACCGACCGACCTGTCCGCCCCGACCGACCCGGCGGGCCGGAGCCCGACGCCGCGGGCCGCCGTCGTCGTCATCGGGTACAACGACCGGGCCCACGTGACCGACGCGGTGCGTTCGGCGCTGGCCCAGGGCCCCGCGGTCGCCGAGGTGATCGCCGTGGACGACCGCTCCACCGACGGCAGCGGCGAGCTGCTCGACCGGCTGGCCGCCGGCGAGCCCCGGCTGCGCGTGCTGCACCGGGAGGTGAACAGCGGCGGCTGCGGCAGCCCGCGCAACAGCGGGATCGACGCGGTGACGGCACCGTACGTGATGTTCCTGGACAGCGACGACGTCCTGCCGCCGGGCGCGGTGGACACCCTGCTGGCCGCGGCGACCGGGGCGCACGCCGAGGTCGCGAGCGGACTGTGCGTGCGCCGGGAGCTGCCGTCGGGGAGCGAACGCCCCTGGCAGGCGCCCCTCTATGCGGCGCACACCGTGCTCGCCCGGCCCGCCGAGTGCCCGCGCCTGGTCGACGACACGCTGTGCGTCAACAAGCTGTACCGCACGGACTTCCTGCGCGAGCACCGGATCCGCTTCCCCGAAGGCCGCTTCCTCTACGAGGACTTCGTCTTCACCGCCCGCCTCCTGGCCGCCGGCCCGCGCATCGCCCTGGTACCCGACCCGGTGTACGTGTGGCACGTGCGCCGGTCGGCCGAACGGCTGTCGCTCTCCCTGGACCGGGCGCGCATCGACAACTGGAAGGCCCGCGTCCAGGCGTGCGCGCTGGCGTACGACATCCTGCTCGGCGCCGGGCAGGAGGAGCTGGCGCGGGCGGCGCGGGCCAAGTTCCTCGACCACGAGGTGCGCATGTACGTGCGCGAGCTGGGCTTGCGTGACGCGGACTACCAGCGCGCGTGGTGGACGCACACCCGCGAGTACCTCACGCGTTACGACCCCGCCGACTGGGCGCCGGACCCCGGCGCACCCGGCCGCCTGCTCGCGCGGCTGATCCTGGCGTCCCCCGAGCCACGTGACCTGCCCCGGCTGCGGGAACTCGCCGCCCGCCCGGCACGTCTGCTCCCGCCCTACGCCCGCACCGACGACGGCGAACCGGTCTGGTCGGCCGACCTCCCCCAGGTCTCCCTGGCTCCGCTGCTGACCCGCCCCACCGGCCTGCTGCCGCTCGCGGTGGACGCGGAACTGCGCCCACGCGCGCGTGCGTCGCTGCTGCGCCTGCGGCTGCACGACCTGTACGGGCGGGTGGCCGAGGCGGCCCCGGCCGAGCTGGAGGTGTGCTGGCGGGCGCGGGAGGACGACCGTACGGCCGCCCGCGCGACGACCGCCCTCACCCCCTCCGGCGCGGGCACCTGGTCCGCGCAGGTGCCCGTCGGCCTGGCCCGGCTCGGCGCCGGCACCTGGGACCTGCGGCTGACCCTGCGGTGGGCCGACGGCACGCACCGGGACGTCACGGCGCACGCCCTGGCGGGCGCCGGCCGGCTGCGCCGGCGCGCCGTCCCGAGCGCCCGGCACGGCATGCTGCTGGTACAGCCGTACGCGACGCACTCCGGCGCTCTGGCGCTGCGCGTGGCGACCGGGGTGCGTGGGGCCGTCGAGGTGGCCGGCGGCCGGCTCCGCCGCCTGCTCCGCCGACGGGCCCCGGCCGCTTTCGGCCGGGGCGCGAAGGACGACCGACGAGGAGGCGGCCGCACATGACCTGGCTGATCACCGGCGGGGCCGGATACATCGGGGCGCATGTCGTCCGGGCGATGACCGAGGCGGGCGAGCGTACGGTCGTCTACGACGACCTGTCCACGGGCGTGGCCGAGCGGGTGCCGGCGGAGGTCCCGCTGGTGCGGGGCAGCACCCTGGACGCGGACCTGCTGGCGCGTACGCTCGCCGGGCACGAGATCACCGGTGTGGTCCACCTGGCGGCGAAGAAGCAGGTGGGCGAGTCGGTGGCCCGCCCGCTGCAGTACTACCGGGAGAACGTGGAAGGCCTGCGCGTGCTGCTGGAGGCGGTCACGGCGGCGCAGGTCCCGTCCTTCCTCTTCTCCTCCTCGGCCGCCGTCTACGGCATGCCGGACGTGGACCTGGTGACGGAGGAGACGCCCTGCCGGCCGCTGTCGCCCTACGGCGAGACGAAACTGGCCGGCGAGTGGCTGGTCCGCGCCACCGGCCGGGCGACCGGCCTGGCCACCGCGTCCCTGCGCTACTTCAACGTGGCCGGCGCGGCCCGTCCCGAACTAGCCGACACCGGCGTGTCCAACCTGATCCCCATGATCTTCGAGAAGCTGACGGAGGGCGCCGCGCCGCGTATCTTCGGCGACGACTACCCGACCCCCGACGGCACCTGCGTCCGCGACTACATCCACGTGGCCGACCTGGCCGAGGCCCATGTGGCGGTCGCCCGCACGCTGGGCTCCGCCCCGGGCGCCGGCCTGACCCTGAACATCGGCCGCGGGGAGGGCGTCTCCGTGCGCGAGATGATCGACCGCGTCAACGCGGTCACCGGCTACGACCGTCCGGCGACCGTCACCCCGCGCCGCCCCGGCGACCCCGCCCGCGTCGTCGCCTCCGCCGACCGCATCGCCACGGAACTGGGCTGGCGGGCCGAGTACGACGTCCAGGACATGATCATGTCCGCATGGGAGGGCTGGGTGCGCCGCCACCCGGAGGCGGCACGCTCCTAGAGGTCCTGTCCGACGATTCGCGTCGTGGCCCGGAGGGCGGCCGCGCGGCGTCAGGTGCGTGCTCCCGGCGTGCCGGCCCCAGGCGCTCGTACCGGACGTACCCGGGTCGGGGGCCGGTGCGGCGAGAGTGCGTGCAGGGCGTCGCGCGGCAGACGCGCACTGTCGGACAGGGCCTGGCGGACCGCCACGGCGGCACGCACGTCCGGGCCTGACAGGTCACAGCGCCTTGAGCGCCCCCGCCGTCGCCCGCGCCAGCTTCTCCAGGTAGCCCTTGGGGGGGTTCGGGGTGCGGATCACCACCGAGCGCCAGTACAGCGGGCCGGAGATCAGGTCCAGCGCCAGGTCGGGATCGAGGCCCGCGCGTACCTCCCCCCGCTCCTCGGCCGCCGCGACGATCCTGCTGGCCACCCCCTCCTGGCCGTCCCGCAGGGCCTTCTGGAAGGCCTCGGCGATGTCGGGATTGCGGGCCGCCTCGGCCTGCAGGTCGGGGATGATCTGCGAGGCGACCGGATGGCGCAGGGCCCGGGACGTGACCTCGTACAGCACGCGCAGGTCGCCTTCCAGGGAGCCCGTGTCGGGGACCGGGAAGCCCAGCACCGCCATGGCCGAGACGACGTCCAGGACCAGGTGCAGCTTCGAACGCCAGCGCCGGTACACCGCCGTCTTCCCGACGCCGGCCCGGCGGGCGATGCCCTCGATGGACATGCGCGCGTAGCCGACGGCCGCGAGCTCCTCGAAGACGGCCGCCCGGATGGCCTCCGTCACGTCCTCGCGGAGCACCGCGGCCCCGGCGGGAGCCCGGCGGCGGGGGCGCGTCGGCGGCTCGTCGGCGTTCGTCGTCATGTCGGACAGCATAGGGCGTGACGACGATACGGTTGCGTTCCGACGCTCCTAGCCCCTACGCTCGCGTTGCGACGATACGGTCCCGTCCCGACGTAAGAGAACGTGAAGAGAAGCGTAAGGAAACGCCGGGCGACGGGACCCGGCCGCGGCGACCCCGGCGAGAGCCGGGCGCGGTACCCCCCTCCCCCCGAGCGAAAGCAGCGGATGTGAGCCAGGTCCTCCACACACCGCCCCCGACACAGGCCCCGGCCGACGACGACCTCACGGCACTGGCGGCCCGGCACGGCCTGACGGTCAGCGGCGCCCGCCCGACCCTGCCGGAGTACGTCCGCCGGCTGTGGGACCGGCGCCACTTCATCACCGCCTTCGCCACCGCCAAGCTGACCGCCCAGTACAGCCAGGCGAAGCTCGGCCAGGTCTGGCAGGTCATGACCCCGCTGCTGAACGCGGCGGTCTACTACTTCATCTTCGGCGTGCTGCTCAACACCAAGCACAACGTGCCGGACTACGTGCCGTTCCTGGTCACGGGCGTGTTCATCTGGACGTTCACGCAGAGCTCGATCATGGCCGGCACCCGGGCGATCTCCGGCAACCTCGGCCTGGTCCGCGCCCTGCACTTCCCGCGCGCCGCCCTGCCGATCTCCTTCGCGCTCCAGCAGCTACAGCAGCTGCTGTTCTCCATGTGCGCGCTGGTCGTCATCCTGCTCTGCTTCGGCGTACCGGTGGCCGCGTCCTGGCTGCTGGCGATCCCGGCGCTCGTCCTGCAGTTCACGTTCAACGCCGGCATCTCGATGATCATGGCGCGACTGGGCGCCAAGACCCCCGACATCGCCCAGCTGATGCCCTTCGTGCTGCGCACCTGGATGTACGTGTCCGGGGTGATGTGGAGCATCGACAAGATCACCGCGAAGGACGACCTGCCGCGCCTCGTCACCGTCCTGCTCCAGCTCAACCCTGCCGCCGTCTACATCGACCTGATGCGTTTCGCGCTGATCGACAGCTTCCACGCCAAGTCCCTGCCGCCGCACGTGTGGGCGGCGGCCACCGGCTGGGCCCTGCTCGCCGGCGTCGGCGGCTTCGTCTACTTCTGGAAGGCTGAGGAGAGGTACGGCCGTGGCTGAGCACACCGAGAAGATCCCCACCGTCGTCGCCGACGGGGTCGACATCGTCTACCGGGTCAACGGCACCGGCGGCGGCCGCGGCTCCGCGACCGCCGCGCTCAACCGGATCCTGCGCCGCAAGCAGACCGAGAAGGCCTCGGGCGTGCGCCGGGTGCACGCGGTGAAGAAGGTGTCGTTCGCCGCCTACAAGGGCGAGGCCATCGGCCTCATCGGCACCAACGGCTCCGGCAAGTCGACCCTGCTCAAGGCGATCGCCGGGCTGCTCCCGGTGGAGAACGGGCACATCTACACCGACGGCCAGCCCTCCCTGCTGGGCGTCAACGCCGCGCTGATGAACGACCTGACCGGCGAGCGCAACGTCTTCCTCGGCGGCCTCGCCATGGGCATGTCCCGGGAGCAGGTCAAGGAGCGCTACCAGGACATCGTCGACTTCTCCGGGATCAACGAGAAGGGCGACTTCATCACGCTCCCGATGCGCACGTACTCCTCCGGTATGGCCGCCCGGCTGCGCTTCTCCATCGCCGCCGCCAAGGACCACGACGTCCTGCTGATCGACGAGGCCCTGGCCACCGGCGACCGCTCCTTCCAGAAGCGCTCCGAGGAGCGGATCCGCGAGCTGCGCCGGCACGCGGGCACGGTCTTCCTGGTCAGCCACAACAACAAGTCGATCCGCGACACCTGCGAGCGGGTCCTGTGGCTGGAGCGCGGCGAGCTGCGGATGGACGGGCCGACGGAGGAGGTCATGAAGGAGTACGAGACCTTCACCGGCGACAAGAAGCCGGCACCCGCGAAGCCCGCCGCCAAGAAGCCCGCGGCACGCGAGGCCGATGCGGGGGACGCCGGCGGCCCCGCGAAGGCGGACGCCGCGACAGCGGACACGGCGCAACCGGACGCGCCGAAAACGCCTCTTCCCTCCTGAGCCCCGCTCTTACCTGGGCGCGGTTATCCCTTTAATCTGTTTAATAACGGTATGTTATTAAGGGATTTCCAAACCAACCAGCCCAAGGAGTTTCCCGCGATGCCTCAGCTCAGCGTGATCGTCTACGGGTCGAACACACAGGGGCATCTGACCGAACTCCTGGACTCGCTCGACGCCCACCCGCTCGCCGACGCCGAGGTGATCGTCGCCGCGGTCGGCGACTGGGCGCGGGAGACGGCCGAGAGCCACTCCCCGGAGACGATCGTGGTGCCGCTGCCGGAGGGCACCGGTGACGCGGCGGCGCGGGCGGCGGGCGCCGCCCGCGCGTCCGGCCGCTGGCTGCACTTCGTGCACGCCAAGGACGGGATGCCGGCGGGCGCACCCCGCCTGATCGCCGAGCGGACCGCCGAGCTGGACGCCACGGAGGCCGCGGACGCGCCGAGTGCCCCCGTGGACGTGCTCCTCTTCGACCACGTCACCACCACCTGGCAGACCGCCGCCAGCACCTCCCGCGACGGCCGCCTGCTCGCCGCCGTCGGCCGTGCGGGCCTCCCCCTGGACCAGGCACCGGAACTGCTGCGCACCGCTCCGCTGCTCGGCAACCGCGCCCTGCGCGCCGCCTTCTGGCGGGCGCACGAGGAGGAGTTCACCACCGACGACGAGCCCTGCGCCGCCTTCGCGGCCCTGCTCCGCGCCGGTCGCGTCGCCTGCCTGAACCAGGTGGGCCACGAGAAGCGCGTGCTGCGCCCCGAGAGCCTGCCGCCCCTCGCCCCCGAGGACCGGTTCGCGCTCATCGACCGCTACGTGTCCCTGCTCGCGCTCACCGAGGACCGCCGCGCCGCCCGTACGGTGCTCTACGACCTGATGGTGCGTGACCTGCTGCGCACCTTCGCCCGCGAGAACCTGCCCGATCCCGTCGCCCGCGAGTTCTTCCGCCGTGCCTCCCTGGCGGCGGTCCGCTGGCGCCCCGAGGGACACCAGCGCCCGGCGGGCCTCGAGGGGATCCGGCGCTCCCTGCTGGAGGAGGGCGCGTACACCAGGTACCGCGCGTTCCAGGCCGCCAACCGGACCCGGCGCGCCGCCCGGAAGACCGTGCGCGCGCGCAAGCGCCAGGTGAGCGCGAAGGTCCGCGACCGCCAGTACCGCCAGGCCCTGAGCCGCCCGGTGGACCCCCATCTGGCCGTGTTCAGCGCCTACTGGGACCGCGGGGTCGCCTGCAACCCGGCCGCGATCGCCGCCAAGCTCGCCGAACTCGCCCCGCACATCCACCCGGTGTGGGTGGTCGGCAAGGAGAACGCGGCCCTGCTGCCGCCCGGCACGGACCACGTGATTCCCGGGACCCGCCGCTACTGGGAGACCATGGCCGGCGCCAAGTACCTGACCAACAACGTCAACTTCCCCAACTCGGTGGTCAAACGACCCGACGCGATCCACCTCCAGACCCACCACGGCACCCCGCTCAAGCGCATGGGGCTGGACCAGATGGACCACCCGGCCGCCGCCCAGGGCCTGGACTTCGCCGCGCTGCTCGCCCGCATCGACAGGTGGGACTACAGCGTCAGCGCCAACAGCCACTCCACCCGCATGTGGGAGCGCGCCTACCCGGCCCGCTACACCTCCCTGGACCACGGCTATCCGCGCAACGACGTCTTCTACACGGCCACCGCCGACGACGTACGCGCCGCCCGCGAACGTCTCGGCATCGCGCCGGGCCGCACGGCCGTGCTGTACGCCCCCACCCACCGCGACTACGAGGCCGGCTTCACCCCCCGGCTCGACCTCGCCGCCCTCGCCGACCGGCTCGGCGAGAACACGGTCCTCCTCGTGCGCGCGCACTACTTCTACGGTGGCGCCGCCTCCCCGCTGACCGGCCTGCGCCGCTCCGGCCGGATCATCGACGTCTCCTCCTACGACCCCGTCGAGGAACTGTGCCTGGCCGCCGACGCGCTGGTCACGGACTACTCGTCGATCATGTTCGACTACGCCAACCTGGACCGGCCGATCGTCGTGTTCGCCGACGACTGGGAGACGTACCGCACCACGCGGGGCGTCTACTTCGACCTGATGGCGGAGCACCCCGGCCAGGTGGCCCGCAGCCAGGAGGAGCTGACGGAGATCTTCCTCACCGGAGCCTGGCGCGACGAGAGCGCGGCGAAGGCGCGGGCCGCGTTCCGGCGCCGGTTCTGCGAGTTCGACGACGGCCGCGCCGCCGAGCGGGTCGTACGGCGGGTCTTCCTCGGCGAGCCCGAGGAGGCGCTGCCCCCGGTGCTCCCACCGGAGGAACGCACCCCCGCCCCGACCCCCGAGGAGGCCTCGGCATGAGCACGCCCGACGTCACGATCACGGTCATCGTCTACAACGACGCCGCCCGCCTGCCCCGCGCGGTCGCCTCTCTGCGCGCGCAGACCCACGCCAACATCGAGATCGTCATCAGCGACGACCACTCCACCGACGACACCCCGGCGGTGGCCCGCAGACTCGCGGCGCAGGACGACCGCATCCGGTACCTGCGCCTGCCGGAGAACAGCGGCGGCTGCAGCGCCCCGCGCAACCGGGCCATCGACATCGCCCGGGCGCCGTACCTGATGTTCCTCGACAGCGACGACGAACTCCCGCCCCGCGCGGTGGAGTCGCTGCTGGCCGCCCACCGCGAGCGTGAGGTCGACTTCACGATGGGCGCGGTCCGGCGGGTGCGGGTGGACAACGGCCGCCACTCCACCTGGATGCCGCACCTGGTGAGCGAGCACCGCACGCTGCAGGGCATCGAGGAGGATCCGCAGCTGCTGTTCGAGCACCTGTCCACGAGCAAGATGTACGCCCGCTCCTTCCTGGACCGGCACCAGCTCCGCTTCCCCGAGGGCATCCACTACGAGGACCAGCTGTTCTCGGCCCAAGCGTACTGCCTGGCGCGGGCGTTCACGATCATCCCGGACCCGGTGTACGTCTGGTACATCGAGCCGTACGCGGCCGCGGACTCCGCCTCCATCTCGAACCAGCGGCACAAGATCTCCAACGTCCGCGACCGCGTCCACGTCCAGCGGCTGATCGACGACTTCCTCGTCACCAGCGGGCACAGCGGGCTTCGGGAGGACAAGGACTACAAGTTCCTCAAGCACGACTTCCGGATGTACGCGGGCGACCTGCCCCACCGGGACGAGGAGTGGGTGCGGTCCTTCGCCGAGGTCCTGAACCCGTACCTGGACACCCTCGCGCCCGGCGCGTTCGCGCGGCTGCCCCGCCCCGAGCGGGTGGTGCTGCAACTGCTGCGGGACGGCCGCACGGCCGACGTCCGGCTCGCGGCCCGCGGCCTCGGTCACGCGGTGGCGCCGCGCCAGGTCACCAGCGACGACTCCGGCACCCCGTACTGGGGCGACAGTGTGCCCGCATCCGAGCAGGCCCGGCGCGAGCTGGACCTGACCGACCTGGAGCTGGAGACGCGGCCCTTCCCCGGCGCCCAGTTCCGCCACGAGATCACCGAGCTGACCCCGGGCGCCGACGGCTGCCTCACCCTCGCCGTCCGCACCTACGACCCGGGGCTCCGGCTGCCCGTCGGCCCGCAGCGGGCCGGCCTGGTGCTGGCACCCGGCGGGCGCCGCATGACCGTTCCGTTCCGGCTTGACCCGGTCCGCCCCGGCGTCTTCGAAGGCACCGTCAGCCTGGACCTCACCGCCGCCCCGCTCCCCCTGCAGGGGTT
Organism: Streptomyces sp. NPDC096012; assembly: GCF_040426375.1. NCBI lineage: Bacteria > Bacillati > Actinomycetota > Actinomycetes > Kitasatosporales > Streptomycetaceae > Streptomyces > Streptomyces sp. NPDC096012. Next base: position 30,988 of record NZ_JBEOTD010000019.1, on the reverse strand, counting down.
CGACGGCGTACGGCACCCGATGGTCCGCCTGCAGCAGCAGGGCCTGGCCCAGACGGGACTGCTGCTGGCCCCGCTGGACTTCCCCGCCCGTACGGTTCGGATCGACTACCGCTCGGGTACGAGCCCGCACGAGGTCACCGTCGAACCGGAGGGCCGCAACCCCGGCCGCCTGCAGATCCGCTGGCAGCCGGTGGGCGTGACGGCGCGGGTGGTGCGGCCCGTGGTCCGCAAGGTGGACCGGCCGAAGATCCGCAAGGCGGCGAAGCTGCTGTCGAGCGTGCTGCGCTAGGAGCCCGCCCGCCTCAGGGCGCCACCCGGTACAGCCACTGCCCCCCGGGGCCGGAGGTCACCTTCCGCACCCCGGGGCCGGCCAGGCCCGCCGGCCCCACGACCCGGAGGGCCGCAACCCCGGCCACCTGCAGATCCGCTGGCAGCCGGTGGGCGTGACGGCGCGGGTGGTGCGGCCCGTGGTCCGCAAGGTGGACCGGCCGAAGATCCGCAAGGCGGCGA
>NZ_JBEOTD010000019.1:0-30379 GCF_040426375.1 Streptomyces sp. NPDC096012 | reverse complement strand
CGCCTCAGGGCGCCACCCGGTACAGCCACTGCCCCCCGGGGCCGGAGGTCACCTTCCGCACCCCGGGGCCGGCCAGGCCCGCCGGCCCCACGACCCAGCGGACGCCGTACTCCCGCAGGATCGCCCGCCGCTGCGCCGGCGACGTCCCGGCGTCGAAGAACCGCGTCACCGCCGCCTCCCGCCGCGTGGCGTCCGGCAGGAACAGATCCGGGTAGCCCGGTGCCACGGTGTACGGCCCGTACGCCGGGATCTGCCGGGCCGGCATCGTGCGTGCCATCACCACGTCCCCGTACCGCACCCCGGCCCGCATGATCCACTGGTAGCCCGTCCAGGGCGTCCGGTACTTCGCCGCGACCGCCCCGGGCAGCGCATCCCGGCCGGTCACGTACCCGAGCGTGCCGGCCTGCGTCCACGCGCCCACCGCCAGCGCGGCGCCCAGCACACACGCCCAGCCCGTCCGCACCGCCCGCCGCCCGGCCGACACGGTCTCCAGCGCGGCCGCGAGCTGGGCCGGGATCAGCGCGGCGGGCAGCGCCCGCCCCCAGGAGTAGTGGCCGGTCAGCCCGCCCGCGGTGAACATCAGCACGCCGAGCGCGAAGAACAGCACCAGGGGGTCCCGGCGATCCCGCCGCCCGCGCAGCACCAGGGCCGCGACACCGAGCAGCACCAGGCCGAACCGCCCGGCCAGGTCCCTGTACAGCGACCGGTGGATGGCCTCCAGGCCGGATCCGGCGGAGAACAGCGCGAAGAAGTCGTAGTACGGCCACAGCCACAGCACCACCAGCCCCAGGGCGAACGCGGCGCCGAGCCGCGGCAGCACCGCCCGGCCCGGACGCGCCGCGATCACCATGGCCGTCGCGCCCAGGGTCGCCACCACCCCGGTGAACTGGTGGCACAGCAGGATCAGCGCCCACAGCGCGCCGAGCCCCAGCCAGGCCCCCCAGCCGGCCCGTCCGCGCACCGCGCCCGTGAGCCACGCCCAGAAGTGGAAGGAGAGCCCGAGCGCGAACACGCTCGGGTACGACACCGTCAGCGCCAGGGAGTTCAGGGAGACGAAGCCGCTCCAGCCGAACAGCACCGGGCCCCACAGGAAGACGAGGGCGAGGAGGGCCAGGGCCGGGGCCGCGCGGTGGGCGCTCAGGGTGCGGACGTAGCGCCACACCCCCGTGACCAGCAGGCCGAGCGCCACGAGCGCCGCCATGCGCAGCACCACGAAAACCGACAGACCGGTCAGCCGGGCCAGACAGCCCAGCACCAGCATCCACGGCGAGTAGTACGGGCTGGGTGTGTCGGCGTCGACCAGCGGATTGCCGGGATGCACCGGGTCGTGCCACAGCCGCTGCACGGTGGCCGCGTGCATGCCGAGATCGCCCGCCCACGGCAGCCGCACCACGACCAGGACGAGCAGCACCAGGACGAGCACGGCGGCGACCTGCGGCAGCGACCGGCCGATCTGTACGCGGCGGGGCGCTGGTGCCGGGCGGCTCACCGGCTCCAGATCAGAGGGCGGGGCGTGCATCCGGCCGGGACGTCGAGAGATGGTTGATCGCTGTCACACCGTTGACCCTATCCGAACCCTCTCGAATAGCAGGAAACAGTAATTTCACGACAGGTTTTTCACCAAGATCCGGCAAGAACGCGGGCGCCCCGGGCCGCTGTTCGCGAACCCGGGGCGCCTGCCGTGCCGGACGGCTACGAGTGCGAGCGCAGCAGCGTCCGCATCGTGCGCATCGCCACCGACAGGTTGGCGAGGTCGAAGGAGTCCGAACCGCGGATCTCGTCCAGGGTGCTGCGCGCCCGGCCCAGGATCGCGGAGTTCTTCTGCTCCCACGCCGCGAAGCGCTGCTCGGGCGTCGAGGTGCCGTTGCCGGCCGCGAAGACGTCCGCGGTGAGCGCCGCGTGCGCCGCGTACAGGTCCTCGCGGATGGAGGCGCGGGCCATGGACTGCCAGCGGTCGGCCCGGGGCAGCTCGATGATGCGGTCCATCAGCTGGGTGATGTCGAGCCGGTCGGCGAGGTCGTAGTAGATCTCGGCCACGTCCAGCGGCTCCCTGCCCATGCGGTCGGCCACCGAGACGATGTCCAGCGCCGGGAAGGCGGAGGAGAAGCCGGCCACCCGGGTGGCGACCTCGTCCGGGACACCGGTGGCGACCAGCTCGTCGTACACGTGCTGGTACCACTCCAGGTCCGCGCCCCGCAGCAGCTTCGGCAGCTGCTGCCAGACCTGCTCGACCCGCTCCGCGAAGAACTCGACCGTTTCGGCGAGCTGCAGCGGTTGCGGCCGGTTGTTGAGCAGCCAGCGGGTGCCGCGCTCGACCAGCCGGCGCGAGTGCAGCCGGATGCGGGTCTGGACGTCGGCGTCGACCTTGTTGTCGAGGGCCTCGACCGCGTCCCACACAGGCGCCGAGCAGAAGATCGCGCGGGCCGCGGTCTGCGCGCGGACGATCTCCTCCAGCGAGGCACCGGTCTCCTCGCGCAGCCGGTGCAGATACGTCGTACCGCCCGTGTTGACCGTGTCGTTGACCAGCACGGTCGTGGTGATCTCACGGCGCAGCGGGTGGTTGTCGATGGCGTCGGCGAACCGCTCGCGCAGGGCCGTCGGGAAGTAGGCGTACAGCAGACCGCGCAGGTACGGGTCGTCCGGCAGCGTGGTGTGCAGCAGCTCTTCGGCGACCGTGATCTTCGTGTACGCCAGGACGACGGCCGTCTCCGGGCCGGTCAGTCCCTGGCCCTGGGCGAGCCGCTCGCGGATCTGGCGGTCGGTCGGCAGGAACTCCAGCGCCCGGTCCAGGTGGCCCTCGCGCACCAGGTGGCGGATGAACCGCTGCTGGGCGTGGACCATGTCGTTGGCCTGGAGCAGGGCGTTGGCGATCGCCGTGTTCTGCGCGTAGTTGTTGCGCAGGACCAGGTCGCCGACCTCGTCGGTCATCTCGGCGAGCAGCTTGTTGCGCTGCTTGACGGTCATGTCACCCTCGGCGACCAGACCGTTCAGCAGGATCTTGATGTTCACCTCGTGGTCGGAGGTGTCCACACCGGCGCTGTTGTCGATCGCGTCGGTGTTGATCTTCCCGCCGTGCGAGGCGAACTCGATGCGGCCGAGCTGGGTCAGGCCCAGGTTGCCGCCCTCGCCGACGACCCTGACGCGCAGGTCGGCGCCGTCGACGCGGATGGCGTCGTTGGCCTTGTCGCCGACGTCCGCGTTCGACTCCGACGACGACTTCACGTACGTGCCGATGCCGCCGTTCCACAGCAGGTCCACCGGCGCCTTGAGGATGGCCTTCATCAGGTCGGCCGGGGTCATCTTGGCGACCTTGCCCTCGATGCCGAGGGCCTCCCGGATGTGGCTGTTGAGCGTGATCGCCTTGGCGCTGCGCGGGAAGACCCCGCCGCCCGCCGAGAGCAGCTCGGTGTCGTAGTCGGCCCAGCTGGAGCGGGGCAGTTCGAACAGGCGGCGGCGCTCGGCGTAGGAGGTGGCCGCGTCCGGGTTGGGGTCGATGAAGATGTGCCGGTGGTCGAACGCGGCGACCAGGCGGATCTGCTCGGAGAGCAGCATGCCGTTGCCGAACACGTCACCGGACATGTCGCCGATGCCGACGACCGTGAACTCCTGGCTCTGGGTGTCCACGCCCAGCTCGCGGAAGTGCCGCTTCACGGACTCCCAGGCGCCGCGCGCGGTGATGCCCATGCCCTTGTGGTCGTAACCGGCCGAGCCGCCGGAGGCGAACGCGTCGCCGAGCCAGAAGTTGTACTGCTCGGCGACCCCGTTGGCGATGTCGGAGAACGTCGCCGTGCCCTTGTCGGCCGCGACCACCAGGTAGGTGTCGTCGCCGTCGTGCCGGACCACGTCCCGCGGCGGCCGGACCTCGCCGCCCACCATGTTGTCGGTGATGTCGAGGAGCGCCGAGATGAAGGTCTTGTAGCTGGCGATGCCCTCGGCCAGCCAGGCGTCGCGGTCCGCGCTCGGGTCGGGCAGCTGCTTGGCGACGAAGCCGCCCTTGGCGCCGACCGGCACGATCACGGTGTTCTTCACCATCTGCGCCTTGACCAGGCCCAGGATCTCCGTGCGGAAGTCCTCACGGCGGTCGGACCAGCGCAGGCCGCCTCGGGCGACCTTGCCGAAGCGCAGGTGCACGCCCTCGACCCGCGGCGAGTACACCCAGATCTCGTACGCCGGGCGCGGCGCGGGCAGGTCCGGGATGGCCTGCGGGTCGAACTTCATGGAGACGTAGTCGTGCGGCCGGCCGCCGTGCGCCTCCTGGAAGAAGTTCGTCCGCAGGGTCGCCTTGATGACGGTCAGGAAGGACCGCAGGATCCGGTCCTCGTCCAGGCTCGCCACCTGGTCCAGGGCCGCGTCCAGCTCCTCCAGCAGCGCGTCGGTGATCTCCAGGCCGGCCCTCTGCCGGTCCGGGGACATCCGCGCCTCGAAGAGGGAGACGAGCAGCCGGGTGGTGTGGACGTTGTTGCGGAGGGTGTCCTCCATGTAGTCCTGCGAGAAGGTCGAGCCGGCCTGCCGCAGGTACTTCGCGTAGGCGCGCAGCACCATCGCCTGCCGCCAGGACAGCCCGGCGCTGAGCACCAGGGCGTTGAAGCCGTCGTTCTCCGCCTTGCCGGTCCAGGTCGCGGCGAACGCCTCCTGGAAGCGCTCGCGGCCGTCCTCACCCAGGTAGTCGCCGTTGCCGCCGCCCAGCGACTTCGGCATGCGCAGACCGAAGTCGTAGATCCAGGCCGTGGTGCGGTCCGCGCAGCGCAGCTCGTACGGCCGCTCGTCGGTGACCTCGACGCCCAGGCGGCTGAGCACGGGCAGCACCTTGGACAGGGAGACGGTGCCCCCCTTCTGATAGATCTTGAAGCGGCGCTCCTCGGGCGCGGCACCCACCGGCTCGTACAGGCTGAGCGAGAAGGTCTTCTCCTCGCCGAGCTGCTCCAGGTGGACGAGGTCGGCGACCGCGGCGCGCGGCGAGTGGTCGGCCTTGTACCCCTCGGGGAAGGAGTGGTTGTAGCGGCGCAGCACCTCGGCCGCGCGCTCCTCGCCGCACTCGGCGGTCAGCGCCTCGGCGAACGCGTCCGCCCAGGAGCGGGCCGCCTCCACCAGGCGGGCCTCGATGCGCTCCTTGTCGGCGTCCGACAGCTCGGGCAGTTCGGTGCCCGCGGGGACGCGGACGACGAAGTGCAGCCGGGACAGGATCGACTCGGTGTTCCAGGCGGTGAAGTCGACGCTGATGCCGCCGAGCTCTTCCTTCAGGATGTCGATGATCCGCAGCCGCACACCAGTGGTGTAGCGGTCGCGCGGGAGGTAGACGAGGGCCGAGTAGTAGCGGCCGTACTCGTCCTGGCGCAGGTACAGCCGCAGCCGGCGGCGCTCCTGGAGGTAGAGCACGCTCGTCACGATGGACTGCAGCTCGGCGGCCGGGGTCTGGAACAGCTCGTCGCGCGGGTAGGTCTCCATGATCTGGAGCAGGTCGCGGCCGTCGTGGCTGTTGGGCGAGAACCCGGCGAGGTCCAGGACCTCGTCGACCTTGCGGCGGATGACCGGGACGCGGCGGACGGACTCGGTGTAGGCGGCCGAGGAGAACAGGCCGAGGAAGCGGCGCTCGCCGACGACGTTGCCGTCCGCGTCGAACTTCTTGACGCCGATGTAGTCCAGGTACGACGGCCGGTGCACGGTGGCCCGGCTGTTGGCCTTGGTCAGCACGAGCAGCTTGTGCTCGCGGGCCTTGGCGCGGGCGTCGGCGGGGAGCCGCTCGAAGGAGGGGCTGACCGGGTGCTGGTCGTCCTCGGCGTGGTGCGGGTCCGAGCGCAGTATGCCGAGACCGGTGCCGGGCACGGCGGCGAGCGTGTCGTCGTCGCGCAGCTGGTACTCGCGGAAGCCGAGGAAGGTGAAGTGGTCGTCGGACAGCCAGCGCAGCAGTTCGCGGGCCTCCGCGACCTCCGGGGCGGGCAGGTCGGCGGGGACGGGCTCGCTCTCCAGGCCGTCGGCGATCCGGGTCGCCGCCTCCCGCATCTTCTCCCAGTCCTCGACGGCCTCACGGACGTCGGACAGGACGCGCAGCAGGTCGAGGGAGATCTGCTTCAGGTCGGCGCGGTCGGTCTCGCGGTCGATCTCGACGTGGATCCAGGACTCGATGTGCACGTCGTGCGGCAGGTCGCCGGTGGGCGGGGTCGGCAGGATCTCGAGCAGCTTGCCGGTGACGTCACGCCGGACCACGAACTGCGGGTGGATGACGACGTGGATCCCGCGCCCCTGCCGGGTCAGCTCATTGGTGACCGAGTCGACGAGGAAGGGCATGTCGTCGGTGACGACCTCCACGACGGTGTGGCTGCAGGTCCACCCGTTCTCCTCCACGGTCGGGGTGTGCGCCCGGACGTTCGCGGTGCCCTGCGGGCGGTTCTCGGCGAGACGGTAGTGCGAGACCGCGGCGCCGAAGACGTCGACCGGGTCGCGGTCGGCGAGGTCTTCCGGGGCGGTGTGCAGGTAGTAGCGCTGGAGGAACGGGAGCACTGAGTCGCTGTCCGGGGTGCCGGGAGTGCCCTCGCTCGTCGTCCCGGTCGGTAGGTGCCCCCCGACCGGGCTGTTCTCAGCTACCCGGGCGGCCCGTTCGAGCAGCTCGGCCTTGGCTTCGTCCAGCTTGGTCTGCATTGTCCTCTGGCTCCTGTCGCGCGCCGTTGCGTGACGTAGAAGGAAGTACGGTCTCTCCCCCTCCGGCATGACGCCACGGCCCGGGGTGTCCGGTCCCTTCAGACGCTATGCCGCCAGGGGAGATGAGCGGGGGGAATTCGGCCATTCTCGACACGTCCGACGGGTGTGACGCTGCTCTCGGCTGCGTCGTGACCCGGGGTGTCCTCGGCGTCCAGGAGGCATCGGCGCCCCCGTCCCGCCCGCGAAGACCAGCGACCGCCGCCCGGTCACGGAGGTGCTCCGTGCAGCCCGGGCGCGGGGCAGGGGCAGCATCGCCCCCGCGAGATATCGCGCTGATCACGCCACCAGGCTATCGCTCCCGACCCCGGGCCCGTCATGAGCCGTATGTGTACAAAACCAGGGGGGTAACTTTGACGTTCTGCACAGCGCCGGGACGCGCACGACTGGCGTATCCCGCGAGCGGTGAGCGGCGGCCGCCGGCGCCGCGGACGTCGGAGCGTGCCGTCCGGCCGGGCGCCGGCCGTTCTTCATCGGTACGCATGACCGGGGGCTTCCGGTCGGGCGCCGGCCGTTCTTCGCCGTACGGACGACCGGGGGCTTCCGGCCGGGCGCCCCGGCCGTTTCGCCGGGCGGGCGGCGGGTGTGCCGTCAGACCGGTGACCCGGTCGCGTTCCCCCGGCCGCGGCTGCACCCTGAAAGCGACGGGCCCCCTTGCCGAACCAGCCCGGCGGAGGCACGTTTGCCCGGGACGGCGTGAACGGTGCGCCTTTCCCGGAGCCCGCCCCCGAGGAGCCCGACATGCCCGCGAAGATCCTCATCGTCACCGGAGACGCAGCGGAGTCCCTGGAAGTCCTCTACCCCTACCAGCGCCTGTGCGAGGAGGGCTACGAGGTCCACATCGCCGCCCCCACCCGCAAGACCCTCCGCTTCGTCGTGCACGACTTCGAGCCCGGCTACGACACCTACACCGAGAAGCCCGGCTACACCTGGCCCGCCGACCTCGCCTTCGCCGAGGTCGACCCCGGGGAGTACACGGCCCTCGTCATCCCCGGCGGCCGAGCGCCCGAGTACCTGCGGAACGACCTCGAACTCCGCAAGATCCTCAAGGCGTTCTTCGACTCCGACAAGCCGGTCGCCCAGATCTGCCACGGCCCCCTGCTCACCGCCGCCATCGACAGTCTGCGCGGCCGCAGGGTCACGGCCTACCCCGCCCTGGAACTCGACATGCAGGCGGCCGGAGCGGATTTCCAGGACGCCGAGGCGGTCGTCGACGGCACCCTGGTCTCCGCCCGTGCCTGGCCGGACCACCCGGCCTGGATGCGAGAGTTCCTCAAGGTGCTGCGCGCCAGGACACCGGAGGACTGACCGGGGCCTAGGCCACGATCCGCCGCGCCTGCGCCACGGCCTCCGCCAGCGTGTCCACCACCGGCACCCCGGCCGTCTCCAGGCTGGCCCGGCTGTGCGACCCCCCGGTGTACAGCACGGCCCGCGCGCCCACGTGCGCCGCGGCGACCGCGTCGTCCGCCGCGTCACCGATCACCACCGTGCGGGCGGGGTCCGCCACCCCGGTCAGCTCCCGCAGGTGCCGCACCATGTGCTCGGCCTTGCTCCCGCCGGACGGACCGGTGCGTCCCTCCACCCGGATGAAGTGCGCCTCGATGCCGAAGCCGCGCACCAGCGGCAGCAGCTCGTCGTGCACGTACATGCTCAGCAACGACTGGCTGTGCCCCGCCGACCGCCAGCCGGCCAGCAGCTCGGCCGCTCCCACGGCGAGTCCGCACCGCGCCCGCCGCTCGGCGTAGTGCCGGTGGAAGACCGCGTCCATCAGCTCCCACTCGGCGTCGGTGGGTAGCCGGCCCAGCAGCCGCTCGTAGAACTTCGGCACCGGCACGCAGTACAGCGACCGGTACTCCTCCAGTGTGATCGGCGCCAGCCCCAGCTCGGCGAAGGCCGCGTTCGTCGCCCCGATGATCGCGTCGTTGTCGTGGAAAAGCGTCCCGTTCCAGTCCCAGACGATGTGCGCGCTTGCCTGCGTCCCCATGGGCAAGACCGTACCCGCCCCCACCGACAGCCGGGGCGGCCGCCCAGGTCAGCCCTGTCCGACCAGGTTCGCGATCTCCTGCGTGGCGAACCAGAGCAGCTCGTGGTCATCGGTTCCGTCGACCACGGACTGCGCGTCGTCGTCCCCGCCGTCGGCCGCCTCCAGCGCGTCGGCCGCCGCGGCGACGTCCGTCTGCGCGTCGTCGGCGTCGACATGCACCGCCGCCGCCTTCGCGAGCGGCTGCGGCGCGGCCACGCTCACCTCGCCGAGCGTGGCCGGGTCGGCCTCGGGGCCCGGGGCGGTGGCGGCGGCGCCCTCGGGCACGTCCACGGCGACCACGACCCGGCGCCGTGCGGCACCGGGATCGGCGGCGAGCAGCCGCAGGGAGGCCAGCGCGGCCCGGCTCAGCGCCGCGTACTCCAGCTCCTCGACGTCGTCCGAGGCGTACCACTCGCGCAGCGCGGGCGTGACGGCGTACGCGGCGAAGGGGCCGGTCCCCAGCTCACCCGTCCTGTGCGCCTCGGCGAGACCGGAGAGGGTCAGGGGGACGTACACGCGCATGAGTGGCCGCTCTTTCCTGTCAAAGGCGTCGCTGGGCCCTGGGGAGCCCGGCTGGCGCGCCTCCCGTAGGGGCTTCAGGATACGTGCGCCCGTCCCCTATCGGGCCCCCGCCCGGACCCCGGCAGGCGTCCACCCGGCGCCGGAAATTCACCCGGTGCGCCCTGCTGACCGCACGGGTTCTCGCCCCGCCCGCCCCTCGGATAGGTGAACCTCTCCGCCCTCCGGGCGCGCTCCCCACCGTCCTTGCCACCGTCTCCGCCCGACCCGTACAAGATCCTCGACACGAGTTACCGCCCGGTATCTCCCCCGGGCCCGCCGAACGGGGATCCCCATGAACAAGGTCATGAGCCGCGCCGCCCAGCCCCGCCCGCGTCACCGCCCGCCGACCCGCCACGACACCCGGCGCCCTGCCGGCGCACCGCCTCGCACCCCGGCGAGGAGCACCGCCCGCCCCACACCGGAACGGGACGCGCCCCACACCCCGGAGCACCGCACGGCCACCCCTGCGCCCGGAAGGAGCCCCGCGGGGCCCGGGGCGGGGGCTCCTGCGGTCCGGAAGGCCACCACGGGCGCCAGGACGGGCGCTCTCTCCGCCGGGAAGACCCCCACGGGCCCTGCCGCCGGGAAGACCCCCACGAGCCCTGGCACAGGCGCCCCTGCGGCCCGCAGGACCCCCACGGGCCCCGCAGGCACCCCTCCGGGAAAGACCCCCACAGGCCCCGGTACAGGCACTCATCCGGCCCGGGAGACCCCCACAGGCCGAGGTACAGGCACCCCTCCGACCGGGAAGGCCGTCACGGGCCCCGTGGCGGCTGTAGGGCGGCCGCGCCCGACCGACCTCTTCGCGGACCGCCTGCTGGCCGTCCTGAGCGGCCGCCGGCCCGTCCACTGGATGCTCCGGCACACGGCGGGCAGTGCCTACGACGATCTGGCCCGCCTGGCCGAACGCGGCCCTCTGCGCGGCCTCGGTTCCCGGCCGGTCGTCCACGACATCGGCTACTACGTGCCCAGCGACGGCGCCCTCGAGGTCTTCGCCCGCATCGCCGCCGGCAACCGGCTGAGGGCCCTGGCGTTCCGCCTGGAACTGGGCAAGGACCTGCGCTGGCGCTGCACGGCGGTGGAGACGGGCACGGCGTAGGCCCCGCGCCCGCGCGGGCCGCCACGGCCACGGAGAGGCCTCACACGGCGACGCCGACGGCCCCATCACCGCGACGCGGAAACCCACGACCGCGAGCCGCGAAGGCCACCACCGCGACGCGGAAACCCACGGCTGCGACCCACAAAGGCCACCACGCCGACGCGGAAACCCACCACGGCGACACACGAAGGCTTCCACGGCAACGCACGAAGCCACCACGGCGGCGCCCGCAGACTTCCACGGCAACGCACGAAGCCACCACGGCGATGCGGAAGGGCCGGGCTCCCCCGGGGGAACCCGGCCCCTCGCGTGTCCCCGGCGGCCGGAGGGCCGCAGGCAACCGCTGCATCTCGGGACTGCTTGGCCGCGGTCTCACTCCGCGGACCGCGGACCTACTTCTTGCGGCGCCGCCCGCCCTTGGCCTGCCGGCGCCGCTCGGCACGCGTGAGGCCGTCCGACTCCGACCGCACCGGCTCGTCGTCCTCCAGATCCCGCTCGAGGATGCCGCCCTCGCCGTCCACCGTCGGCGCGGAGAAGTGCAGCTCGCGCCGCTGCGGCACGTCCAGCCCCTTCGCGCGGATCTCGGGACGCGCACCGGCCTGCGCCGGCACCGTGTCCTGGACGCCCTCCCCCACCGGCTGGACGTCCTCGACCGGGACCTCCTCGACCTGCTGCTCGACCTGGACCTCCAGGTTGAACAGGTAGCCGACGGACTCCTCCTTGATGCCCTCCATCATCGCGGTGAACATGTCGAAGCCCTCGCGCTGGTACTCGACCAGCGGGTCCTTCTGGGCCATCGCGCGCAGGCCGATGCCCTCCTGGAGGTAGTCCATCTCGTAGAGGTGCTCGCGCCACTTGCGGTCGAGGACCGACAGCACGACCCGGCGCTCCAGCTCACGCATGATCTCGGAGCCGAGCTGCGCCTCACGGGCGGCGTACTGCTCGTAGATGTCTTCCTTGATGGACTCGGAGATGAACTCGGCGGTCAGGCCGGCGCGGTCACCGGCGGCCTCCTCCAGCTCCTCGATGCCGACCTTCACCGGGTACAGCTGGCGGAAGGCGCCCCACAGCCGGTCCAGGTCCCAGTCCTCGGGGAAGCCCTCGGCGGTCTCCGCCTCGACGTACGCGTCGATCGTGTCGTCCATGAAGTGCTGGATCTGCTCGTGCAGGTCCTCGCCCTCCAGGACGCGCCGGCGCTCGCCGTAGATGACCTCGCGCTGCCGGTTGAGCACCTCGTCGTACTTCAGGACGTTCTTACGGGTCTCGAAGTTCTGCTGCTCGACCTGCGACTGCGCGGACGCGATCGCGCGCGTGACCATCTTGTTCTCGATCGGCACGTCGTCCGGCACGTTCGCCATGGACATCACACGCTCGACCATCTGGGCCTTGAACAGGCGCATCAGGTCGTCGCCGAGGGAGAGGTAGAAGCGGGACTCACCGGGGTCGCCCTGACGGCCGGAACGGCCGCGCAGCTGGTTGTCGATGCGCCGCGACTCGTGCCGCTCGGTACCGAGGACGTAGAGGCCGCCGAGCTCCTTGACCTCCTCGAACTCGGCCTTGACCGCCTGCTCGGCCTTCTCCAGGGCGGCGGGCAGGGCCTGCGCCCACTCCTCGATGTGCTCCTCGGGGTCGAGGCCCCGCTGACGCAGCTCCGCCTCGGCGAGGTCGTCGGGGTTGCCACCGAGCTTGATGTCCGTACCACGGCCGGCCATGTTGGTGGCCACGGTCACCGCGCCCCTGCGGCCGGCCTGCGCGACGATCGACGCCTCACGCTCGTGGTGCTTGGCGTTCAGCACCTCGTGCTGGATGCCGCGCTTGCTGAGCTGCTGCGAGAGGTACTCCGACTTCTCGACGGACGTCGTGCCGACGAGGATCGGCTGGCCCTTCTCGTGCTTCTCCGCGATGTCGTCGACGACCGCCTCGAACTTGGCGACCTCGGTGCGGTAGATCAGGTCCGACTGGTCCTTGCGGACCATCGGCTTGTTGGTCGGGATCGGGACGACGCCGAGCTTGTAGATCTGGTGGAACTCGGCGGCCTCGGTCATCGCCGTACCGGTCATGCCGGAGAGCTTGTTGTAGAGGCGGAAGAAGTTCTGCAGGGTGATCGTGGCGAGCGTCTGGTTCTCGTCCTTGATGTCCACCCCTTCCTTCGCCTCGATCGCCTGGTGCATGCCCTCGTTGTAGCGGCGGCCGGCGAGGATACGGCCGGTGTGCTCGTCGACGATCATGACCTCGCCGTCGATGACGACGTAGTCCTTGTCCTTCTTGAACAGTTCCTTGGCCTTGATGGCGTTGTTCAGGTAACCCACGAGCGGGGTGTTCACCGACTCGTAGAGGTTGTCGATGCCCAGCCAGTCCTCGACCTTGCTGACGCCGGACTCGTGGATGGCGACCGTGCGCTTCTTCTCGTCGACGTCGTAGTCGCCGGTCTCCTCCAGCCCCTTGAGGGGGTTGCCGGCCTCGCCGCGCTTCAGGCGGATGACCAGCTTGGCGAAGTCGCCGTACCACTTGGTGGCCTGGTCGGCCGGGCCGGAGATGATCAGCGGCGTCCGGGCCTCGTCGACCAGGATGGAGTCGACCTCGTCGACGATGGCGAAGTTGTGGCCGCGCTGCACCAGCTCGTCCTTCGACCACGCCATGTTGTCGCGCAGGTAGTCGAAGCCGAACTCGTTGTTCGTGCCGTACGTGATGTCGCACTGGTACTGCTCGCGGCGCTGGGCCGGGGTCATGTTGGCGAGGATGCAGCCGACGCTCAGGCCCAGGAACTTGTGGACGCGGCCCATCATCTCGGAGTCGCGCTCGGCCAGGTAGTCGTTGACCGTGATGAGGTGGACGCCGTCTCCGGACAGGGCGTTCAGATACGCGGGCAGCGTGCCCACGAGCGTCTTGCCCTCACCGGTCTTCATCTCGGCGACGTAACCGAGGTGGAGGGCGGCGCCGCCCATCATCTGCACGTCGTAGTGCCGCTGGCCGAGGACGCGCTTGGCGGCCTCGCGCACGGTGGCGAACGCCTCGGGGAGCAGGTCGTCCAGGGTCTCGCCATCGGCGTACCGCTGCTTGTACTCCTCGGTGAGGGCGCGCAGCTCGGCGTCGGAGAGGTCGACGAAGTCCTCTTCGATGGAGTTGACCTGGTCCGCGATGCGGTGCAGCTTGCGCAGGATCTTGCCTTCGCCTGCACGCATGATCTTCGAGAGGACGGACACGGGGGCTGGTCTCCTTGCCGGTCGGGCCTGGGACGGTCGGTTTGCCTTCTGACGTACTGAGCAACCGCCATCGTATGCGAGGACCCGGCTGCGTCGGGAGGCCTGGCGGCGCGACGGCTGCTTCAACCGGGACAACGGACGGGGAACGCGGATAGTGCCGCACCGGCCACCGAATTGCACGAAACGTGATCAGTCGCTCACGGATCGCGAGAAACGACGGCCCGCTCCGGCGTCTTCCTCTCCGGCGGCGAGCTGACCGGCGGCGAGCCGGCCGGCCGGCTCGGCCTCACCACGCACTCGCCGGGCACGGCCGAGATCGGTCTCTGGGCGGCGAAGGTACACCGCGGGCACGGCTACGTCACCGAGGCCGCCCTCACCGCCTGCCGCCGGCTCTTCAGAGGGCGAAAGCCCAGCTCACCGGGGACTGTCAGTGGCAGCCTCTAGGGTCCGACGCATGACGACCCTTCCGCGCCCCACCACCACCCTCACCGCGGACGACGCCCGCCGCATCGCCCTGCGGGCCCAGGGCTTCATCGGTGCCCCCGACCGGCGCGCCGGAGTCGAGGGCGTGTTGCGTCACCTCGGCGCGGTCCAGCTCGACACGATCTCGGTGCTCGCCCGGTCCCACGAACTCGTGGCGTACGCCCGCCTCGGCGCGGTCGGCCGCAAGACCGTGGAGTCGGCCTACTGGACGGACGCGCGGGCCTTCGAGTACTGGTCGCACGCCGCCTGCATCCTCCCCATCGAGGAGTGGCCGCACTTCGCCTTCCGCCGCCGTGCCTACCGCAACCGCCCGCACTGGAACCACGAACTGCCCGTCGGCGCCTACGACCAGGTCATCAAGCAGCTGCGCGCGGAGGGCCCGCTGACGGCCACGGAGCTGGGCGGTGCGAAGAGGACGAGCGACTGGTGGGACTGGTCGGGCACGAAGGTCGCCGTGGAGCGGGCGCTGATGTACGGCGAGGTGGTGTGCGTCGAGCGGCGCGGCTGGAAGCGGCTGTACGACCTCGCCGAGCGGGCGGTGCCGCAGGCGCTGCTGCACGACGAGCTGGACGACACCGAGTGCCTGCGCCGTCTGGTGCGGCTGGCCGGCGAGTCCCTCGGCGTCGGCACGCGCGCGGACATCGCCGACTACCACCGCCTCAAGGGCGAGCAGGTCGACGCGGTGATCGCCGATTCGGGTCTGGTTCCGGTCGAGGTCGAGGGCTGGGGCAAGCCCGCCTGGGCCGACCCGCAGGCCCTCGCCACGCCGCCGCGCGGGCGCCATCGCACCACGCTGCTGTCGCCGTTCGACTCGCTGATCTGGGAACGGGCGCGCACGGAGCGGATCTTCGGCTTCACCCACCGCCTGGAGGCCTACGTCCCCAAGCCCAAGCGGATCCACGGCTACTTCGCCATGCCGGTGCTGGCCAGCGGCCGGCTGGTCGGCCGGGTCGACCCCGCCCGCGAGGGGAGCACCCTGGTGGCCAGGCAGGTGACGCTGGACGGACCCAGGGCGGTCCCGGCGGTCGCCCAGGCCCTGATCGAGGCGGCGACCTGGGTCGACTGCACGGACGTACGCGTGGAGCGCGTGGACGCGCCGCATCTGCGGGAGCCCCTGGCGAGAGAGCTGGCCCAGGCCCTCGGCCAGGGCGGCCGGATCCGCTAGCGGATCTCCAGGATCTTCTCCCGCATCGCGTAGACCACGGCCTCCATCCTGGAGTGCAGCTGCAGCTTCTCCAGGATGTTGCGGACGTGGTTCTTGACGGTGTTCTCGGAGATGAACAGTTCCTTGGCGATGTCCCGGTTGTTCATCCCCGTGGCGACGAGCTTGAGGACTTCCAGCTCCCGGTCGGTCAGCCGGGGCGCGGGCACCAGCCGGCGCTCGTCGGTGCGCTGGATCATCGACTTGAACTCGGTGAGGAGTTTCGACGCCATCGAGGGGCTGATCTGCGACTGGCCGTCGGCCACCGCGCGAATGGCGGTGGCCACCTCGTCCGTGGAGATCTCCTTGAGGAGGTAACCGGTCGCGCCCGCCTTGATCGCGTCGTAGAGGTCGGCCTCCTCGTCGCTGATGGTCAGCATGATGATCTTCGCGCTGGGGGCGACCTCCTTGATGGAGGTGCAGGCCTCGATGCCGCCGCGCCTGGGCATGCGGACGTCCATCAGCACGATGTCGGGCAGCAGGTCGGCCGCCTTGTCGACGGCCTCGGCGCCGTCGCCGGCCTCGCCGACGACCTGGATGTCCTCCTCGGCCGCGAGCACGATCTCCAGTCCGCGCCGGAAGAGGGCATGGTCGTCCACGACCAGGACCCGGATCGGCTCCTTGCGTGCGGAGCCGGCATCGGGGCCCGTGCCGATGGCACCGCCGTCGGCGTCCTCGTCCCGCATCGGTCCGAAGGTGTCCGCCATCGTTCCTCCCCCTGAAGGCCGTGGCCTGTGGTTCCGTGCCATCGCCAACCCAAGGCAGCGGCCCACCGGTTGGGCCGGTGCGGCCATGATTTCATGCCCGGACGACACAGAGGTGACGTGCGAGGCGCGAAGTGGTCGCACACCGGTGCCCCTGGGGGCGCACACGCGCTCCAGGGGCACCGGCTCAGCTTCGACCGGGCGGGTCAGCCGCCCAGCATGCCACCCGCCGCGGGGGGCTGCGCCTCGGTGATCATCGGGTCCGTACTGAGGTGGATCACGCCGTAGTCGTAGGCGTGGCGCCGGTAGACGACGCTCGGCTCCTTGGTCTCGGAGTCGACGAACAAGTAGAAGTCGTGGCCGACCAGTTCCATCTCGTAGAGGGCCTGGTCGAGGCTCATGGCAGAGGCGACGTGGGTCTTCTCGCGGACGACGAGGGGGCCTTCACCCTTGACCTCCAGCGAGCACATCTTCGTGGTCGGCACTCCGTCCGACTCGTCCTCGTGGGCGGGGAGGCCGTTGCCGTTCAGCGTCGCGGCCTCCGGGACATGGTCGGCGACCTCCGCCGCCGGGATCCGGCGTGCGCCTCGACGCGAGTAGCGCTTGTCGTGCTGCTTGCGCAGCCGGGCATCCAGCTTCTCCGCCGCGAGATCGAGCGCCACGTAGGGATCGCTGGCCGCTGCCTCCGCCCGGATCACCGGCCCGCGGGAGCGGAGCGTGATCTCCACTCGGTCACAGCGGTCGGCCTGTCGGGGGTTCGGCTCCTTGGACACCTCGACGTCGAGGCTGATCACCTTGCCATCGAGCTTCTGGATCTTCTCCAGCTTCAGCTTCTCGGCCACGTGCTTGCGGAACCGCTCGGGCACCTCGGTCTTGCGGCCTTTGACGACGATGTCCACGCAGAACTCCGTTCCCGGATCGCTCCGCTGCCTCGGCGGAGCATCTCCCTTTTCGCACCAGGCCCGGCGATGACCGGACCTCGGACTCGGTGACTTCCACCTCCTCCCCCATGGGCGAGATCTCCACCCGGCGGCACGGGTCAGAAAACCCGCGACGCGGCATTCGGATATGCGAGGTGGGGCCTGCGCCTTTCCTCACAACCGAACATATCTCGCCCGGACGGATGTCGTCACCCTCTACTGCCGCGTACCTCCGTTCAGGTGAAATTCCCCTCTCACCACCTGCAACGATGCAGGTCCAACGTCAGGTTCCGTTTATTTGGAAAGAATCCCTGGGAGCGGCGATCACGGCCGCTCGAAGGCGCGGCGCGAGGGAGTTCCCCGCCGCATTTTCCGATGCACCATGCATCCGCTTCCTCCTCTCCCGCCGGGCTCCGATCCTTCGTTCCCCCCTACCTTCCCGGCATACGGGCCCGTACACGACCCTGCTCATCCCGGTTCCCTCTTCGTTCATCCGCTCGACCCACCGTCCGGCCCCCTCCCGCAGGGCGCGCGCCGCCTCCGCGAGACTGGCACCCGTCGTGATCAGGTCGTCGACGATCACGACCCGGCCCGCGTCGAGCAGCCGGTCACCACCCGGCGTCACCTCCAGCGCGCCCGAGAGGTTCTCCATACGCCGCCGCGCGTCGAGCCCCGCCTGGTCCGCCACCGCCCGCCGCTGCCGCAGTACGGCCACCACCCGGGCCGGGGTCCCGGTGCGCCGCAGTTCACCGGCGGCCGCGAGCGCCGTACGCCGCACCGGATCGTGCCCACGCGCCCTGACGGCCCACGGAGCCGACGGCACGGGCACGAGCAGCACGGGCCCGCACCCCTGCGCCGCTTCCGCCCCCTCCCACCGGTGGAGCCCCGCCCGCACGGCTCCTGCCAGAGCCGTGCCCAGTGCTCCGGCGAGCGCCAGCGCGCCGCGCTCCTTGTGGGCGAGGATCAGCGCCCGCACCTCCTCCGCGTACGGAGCGGCCGCGTGCACCACCGGCAGTCCGGCCGGCTCCGGCACCGGCCGCACCCGCCGCGCCGCGCCCGCCCGCAGCGCGGCCCGGCACCGCGGGCAGAGCACCGTACGAGGTGCCCCGCAGCCCGCGCAGTCGGCCGGCAGCACCAGGTCGGTGAGGTCCTGCCACCACCCCCGCATGTCCACCACTGTGCCGACGCGGACGACACCCTGCCACCCCTGTGGAGAACGCCCTGTGGACAACCCGCGGCACCCCGCGCCGCCCGTCACTCACAAAGGGGACGGACACCGCCGGCCCGGGGCCCGGCGTCGGCGGCCACCGCTCATCCGGGGTAGACCGGTGCCGTCCCGTCCTTGTCGACCTTCTGCCACTGCGCCCCGGCCGGCAGCCGGACGATCCCGTCGTCCGAGTAGGCCACCAGCGGCACCCGCTCGTCCTCGGACGCGGCGATCGCCTTCGCCCCCGGCAGCGCCCCGGGAGCCGGTCCGTCCAGCGTGGAGCCGTCGACCTCGACGTACCGCATCTGCTGCACGCCGCCCTGCTCCCGGCCGACGGCGAGCAGCCTGCTGTCCCCGGCCCAGGAGATGGCGCTGACCTGCTCCAGGCCGGGTGCGGCGGGCCGCAGTCCGTCCACCGAGATGCCCTGCCCGGTCCCGTCGTCGCGCTGGATCCGGCCGATGAGCAGCGACTGCCTGCCGTCCTTCTCCACGACCAGGGCGATCCGCACCCCGTCGGCGGCCACCCGCGCGTCCTTGATGCGCCCGGGCAGGTCCGGGACGGCGACGTCCTCCGGCTTCGCGACGCCCTGCTCCAGGACCTTCAGCCGCGGACGGTGCGGATCACGGTCGGCCACCCACAGATCGCCGCGGGCGTCCCAGCTCGGGGTGGTCAGCCGGTCGGCGGGGGTCGCGCCGCCGCTGGTGACCACCGCTTCCCCGAGCGAGCCGCCCGACGCCAGCGACGCCACGTACAGGGACCTGCCGTCGTCACCGACCCCGGCCGCGGTCTGCTCGTCCCGGGAGACCGCGAGCGACTGCAGCTTCTTCTCGCTGTCGCCGAGCGGACCGGGCACCGGGGCCGCACCGGTGCCGGTGCTCCCGGTCGCCATCCGCACCGCGCGGTGCTTGCCGTCGAGGAAGTACAGGTAGTCGGGGCGCTTGGCCGATCCGTGCCAGGCGGCCGACTCGGCGCGCTCATCGGTCAGGTCGCACAGCCGCTCGCCACCCAGCCCCCGCAGCTCGACGGACTCGAGCGTCGGCGTCAGGTTCCGCAGGGTGAACAGCACCTGGGTCGCCATCTCGGCGCACTTGCCCGCGGCCACCCGCGACGCCCTGAGGTTCAGCGGCACCGTCAGCCTGTTCTGGTCGTCCGGCGCCAGACCCGAAGCGCCCTCCTGCAGGGCCGTTCCGGTGGGGAAGCTGGACCGGACCACCAGGCCGAGCCAGGCCGTGGGCCCGTTCAGCAGCGAGCGGACCATCTGGGTCATCGGGTCCACCTTGCTGCGCACGAACACCGGATCGGCCACCGCCACCGGCTGCCCGCTCGCCCCGACCGCCGTGTTGGAGGCGAAGTAGTACTTGTCGACGGACGTGTAGTTGCGCTGGAAGTCCGACTTGCCCATGACGACCCCGTCGGGCAGCCCGTCGATGCGCCACTGCCCGTCCTTGGGGTTCCTCACCAGGTGCAGCTTCTTGCGGTAGGACCCGTCGGCGGGCTGGTACGCCTGCTGCGCGTCGACCGTCGCGACCCGGCTGCCGGACAGGACGCAGGTGACCCCGCCGGTGTCCCCGCCGCCGCCCGCCTGGCAGTCGGTCTCGATGCTCGGTCCGTTGGTCAGGACCGTCGTCGACTGCTCGGGCCGCCAGGCACGGGCCGCGTCGGACGTCAGGTACTTGCGGGCCGTGTCGTACTCCGGGTCGTCGCTGGTCAGCGCCTCCAGGAAGCCCTGCATGATCTCGCCGGGGCCGGCTCCCTCGGCCGGTGGCACGGCGAAGACCCGGACCGCGGTGTCCTGCCGCGGTGTCGACTCCACGTTCCGCAGATCACCGCGGTCGGGCATCGAGGCGCACCCGGCCAGCAGAACGACCCCCAAGGCGGTGCACGCCACCGCGCGCCCCGGACGTCGCCGGCCGCTCCCCCTGCGGTCAGCGCCCACGAAATGCCTCCCCTGGCTCGGTCGAGTCGTGCGGTACGGCCGCGTCCGTGTCGGTCGCCGGGCTCTGCGCGGGCGGGCCGTCCGGGCGCCGGGCACCACTGGTGGGCCTGGGCACCACACGGGCGCCGTTGCCGTTGCCGGGCAGGGCGGCGGGGCCGGCGGCACCGGTGCCGGCCGGCCGGGGTGAGCCGGAGCCGCGCGGTGGCAGCGCCGACGACTGGGCGCCTGCGTGCTGCACGGGAACGGTCGCCCGCTTCTCCTCGCTCCCGCGGGGCCCGGCGTCGCCGAGGCCGCGGCCTCGGCGGGAGTCCTTGGGTTCCAGCGGTATCGGCGAGCCCCGCAGCGGCTCGTCGGCGGTCCGGGGCAGCGTCAGCCGGAACTGCGAGCCGCCGCCCGGCTCCCCCCAGGCCTGCAGCCAGCCGCCGTGCAGCCGCGCGTCCTCCAGGGCGATCGACAGGCCGAGGCCGGTGCCGCCGGTGGTACGCGCGCGTGCCGGGTCCGCCCGCCAGAAGCGGCTGAAGACCCGGGTCGCCTCGCCCGGCTTGAGTCCGACGCCGTAGTCGCGCACCGCGATGGCGACCGCGCCGCCCGCCGCGGCGAGTTTGACGACGACGTCCTTGCCGTCGCCGTGCTCGACGGCGTTGACGACGAGGTTGCGCAGCACCCGCTCGACGCGCCGCGCGTCGGCCTCGGCGACGACGGGCTGCTGGTCGCCGAGCACGCGTATGCGGGTGCCCTTGCGCTCGGCGAGCGGCTCGGCGCCGCCGACCACGCGCCGGACGACCTCCCTGAGGTCTATCGGCTCGGCCTCCAGGGCCGCCGCACCCGCGTCGAAGCGGCTGATCTCCAACAGGTCGGCGAGCAGCGACTCGAACCGGTCCAGCTGGTCGGCGAGCAGTTCCGCCGACCGCGCGGTGATCGGGTCGAAGTCCTCGCGCGCCTCGTGGATGACGTCGGCCGCCATCCGGACGGTCGTCAGCGGGGTGCGCAGCTCGTGCGAGACGTCGGAGACGAACCGGCGCTGCATCCGCGACAGGTCCTCCAGTTGCTGGATCTTCACCTGGAGGTTCTGCGCCATCTTGTTGAAGGCCTCGCCCAGGCGCGCGATGTCGTCCTCGCCGGTGACCTTCATCCGTTCCTGCAGCCGTCCGGCGGACAGCCGCTCCGCGATCCCGGCCGCCATCCGCACCGGCGTGACGACCTGCCGCACCACCAGCCAGGCGATGGCGCCGAGCAGGACCACGACGAACAGCCCGGCGGTCGCCAGGGTGCCCTTGACCAGGCTCAGGGACTTCTCCTCCTGCGTGAGCGGGAAGAGGTAGTACAGCTCGTAGGGGCGCCCGTTGGGGTCGTTGACCTGCTTGCCGATGACCAGCGCCGGCTGTGATTCCTTGCCGTTGGCGTAGACGATCCGCGTGTAGCTCTGAGCGGCCGTCGTACCGCTGTTGACCCGGTCGCGCAGGTCGCCGGGGACGCTGGAGGCGGGGTTGACGTTCCCGGAACCGCGCGGGGAGCGGCCGCCGCCGCTGTCGTCGCCCACGGGCAGCGTGGCCACGTCGAAGGCGCCCGCGCCACCGCTGGACAGCGATTCCACGAGGTCGCTCATCCACTGGATGACGTTCTGCGACTGCCGTCCGTCGGCGGTGGTGGTGCCGTCGGCGCTGCCGGTCCCGGCAGCCGTAGCCGTCGCGGTCCCGCCGGCCGCCTCGTCGGCCTTCTGCTTGGCCACCGCGAACCCGCCCGTGGCCTGGCTCTGCGAGGCCTTCACCTTGGCGTCCAGCAGGCCGTTGCGCACCTGCCCGATCACCACGAAGCCGAGCAGCAGGACGACGCCCAGCGACATCAGCAGGGTCGTGGCGACGACCCTGAGCTGGATGTTGCGGCGCCACAGCCGCATCACCGGCAGCAGCGGCCGGCGCACCCAGCGCAGGAACAGCCGCACCACCGGGCTGCCCTGGACCCCGCCTCCCAGCAGCCCGCCCTCGAAGAGGCGCCGGAGACGCGCGGCCGCCGCCGTCCGGCCGACAGGCCGTCCCGGGCCGGCAGCGGATCCGCCGGGGGCCGAAGCGGCACTGTCCCCGGACACGTCAGCTCGGTCCGGCCTTGTAACCGACACCGCGGACGGTCACCACGATCTCCGGCCGCTCCGGGTCCTTCTCGACCTTGGAACGCAGCCGCTGCACATGCACGTTCACGAGCCGCGTGTCGGCCGCGTGCCGATAGCCCCACACCTGCTCGAGCAGCACCTCACGGGTGAACACCTGCCACGGCTTGCGGGCGAGCGCCACCAGCAGGTCGAACTCCAGGGGGGTCAGCGCGATCGACTGCCCGTCCCGCTTCACCGAGTGCCCGGCCACGTCGATCACCAGGTCACCGATGGTCAGCTGCTCCGGGGCCGGCTCCTCCGACCTCCGCAGCCGGGCGCGGATCCGCGCGACCAGCTCCTTCGGCTTGAACGGCTTGACGATGTAGTCGTCCGCACCCGACTCCAGGCCCACGACCACGTCGACGGTGTCGCTCTTGGCCGTGAGCATCACGATCGGCACGCCGGACTCCGCCCGGATCAGCCTGCACACCTCGATGCCGTCCCGGCCGGGCAGCATCAGGTCGAGCAGGACCAGATCGGGCTTGCTCTCACGGAAAGCGGCCAGCGCCTTGTCGCCGTCGGCTACGAAAGACGGCTCAAAACCTTCACCACGCAACACGATGCCGAGCATCTCGGCCAGTGCGCTGTCGTCGTCGACGACAAGGACTCGTCCCTTCATAAACGACATCATCCCATTCTCGTAACGACGACAGAGGCCCAGGTGAGGCACCTCACTGGCCCGTGACGATAGTCGTACGGAGCCGTCACTGTCTGCCCCGAGGGTGCCAGGCCCCCGCACCGGGCCTTCCCGATGGTGCCCGGGGCGCCCAACCGGCCGGAATGTCCTGGCACCGGCCGCGGACGTCACCGCCCCGCCGGGAGGCCACCGTGGCACCGGCGGGGGACGCCGGCCCCAGGGGGAAGTCACCGTGGCATCGGCCGCGGACGCCGGCCCCAGGGGGAAGCCACCGTGGCGCCGGCGGGGGACGCCACAGCCCCGCCGGGAAGCCACCGTGGCACCGGCCGCGGACGCCACGGCCCCTTCCAGCGACGCCTCCGCGCATGCCCCGCACGGATCCGCCCCGGCGTCCACGGATCACCGCAGACGCGGGGGCTCACGGATCACCGCAAGCGCAGGCATCCACGGGCACAGGCACCCGCGGGCGCAGGGGGCCGTGGCGGCGCCGACTGCGGCGCCGGACCCCGTCAGCCGGTCGCCGCCTCGCGCGACCCGGCGCCCAGCCCCGCGAGAGCCTCGGCCGTCACGGGGGAGACGACTCCTTCCTCGGTGACGATCGCCGTCACCAGCTCGGGCGGCGTGACGTCGAACGCCGGGTTGTACGCCTGCGTCCCCAGGGGGGCCACCACGATGCCGCCTCCCGCGCCCGCCATCGGCCCCTGAGACGCCGCGAGCTCGGTCACCTCGTAGCCGGGGCGCTGCTCGACCTCGATGGACGCCCCGTCGGGAGTGTCCGGATCGACCGTCGTCAGCGGTGCCACCACGATGAACGGCACATGGTGGTAGCGGGCGAGCACGGCGAGCGGATAGCTCCCCACCTTGTTCGCCACCGAGCCGTCGGCCGCGATCCGGTCCGCCCCGACGAGTACCGCGTCCACCTCGCCCGCCGCGAAGAGGGACCCCGCCGCGTTGTCGGTGAGCAGGGTGTACGCCATGCCGGTGCGGGCCGCTTCGTACGCCGTCAGCCGGGCGCCCTGCAGCAACGGACGCGTCTCGTCCACCCAGAGCCGCCGCAGCCGCCCCTGCCGGTGCGCCGCCAGGGCCACCGCGAAGGCGGTGCCGTCACCGCCCGACACCAGCGAGCCGCTGTTGCAGTGGGTGAGGATCCGGTGCCCGCCGCCGGGCAGCAGCTCGTCCAGCAGCGCCAGACCGTGCGCGGCCATCCGCGTGCTGGCCTCGGCGTCCTCCCGGTGCAGTGCCTGCGCCGCGGCCAACGCCGCCGTCGCCGCCGCCGTGGCGTCGCCGGTCCTGGCCAGCTCCGCCCGGTGCGCGGCCTGGGCCCGGCGCACGCCGACGGACAGATTCACCGCGGTGGGCCGGGCTTCCTCGAGCGCCCGCGCCGCCTCGGCCACGTCGAAGCCCCGTGCGGCGGCGAGTGCGACGCCGTACGCCCCCGCGATCCCGAGCAGCGGTGCCCCGCGTACGGCGAGCGCGCGGATCGCCTCCACCAGCGCCGCCGCGTCGGTGCACACCAGCTCGGCCTCCTCGGCCGGAAGCCTCGTCTGATCGAGAAGGACCAGTACGGGACCTTCGGGTGGTTCCTCCCATCGGATCACCGGTATCTCGCTCGGACGCCTGTCCCCGCCGGTTCGCGCCTGCTGATCAGCCATGCGGTCAGTCTGCCCCGGAACAGGCGGACAATTGAAGGTGTTCAGGCCCCACCGCGGCCGGTCCGCCGATGACCACCCCATGGCACGATGGCTGCCAGCCTGCCGCCGCGTCCGCGGACGGGCATCGAGAAGGAGCTTCGATGACAGACACTCCGGGCTGGGCCTCGCCCGGATCCGCCCCGCCGCCCGAGGGGCGGGAACCCGGCGCGTCCGGCCCCGCCGAGCCCGCGGACGCCGCCGACCGTCCCGGCCCGACCGAGCCCGCACCGCAGCCGGGCACCGCATCGCCGTCCCAGGGCGTGAAGTGGTCCAAGCAGCAGCCGCCGGCCGGACAGTGGTCCACGCCCACCGGCGCCCCCGCGCCGCAGCAGGCTCCGCCGCCGCCGCCCGGCCCCGGGTGGGGCGGCGGGCCTGGCGGTCACGGCGGCGGCTACGGCGCCCCCGGCCCCTACGCCGCCTGGGGCGGCGGCTGGGGCGGCCCCCCGCCCGCGGCCAAGCCCGGCGTGATCCCGCTGCGTCCGCTCGGCGTCGGCGAGATCCTCGACGGCGCCGTCTCCACCATGCGCACCCACTGGCGCACGGTGCTCGGCATCTCGCTGGCGGTCGCACTGCTCGTCGAGACGACACTGGTCCTCGTGCAGGGCTTCCTGATGAACGACATCGGGCAGACGACGCTGGACAACCCGAACGCCGGCCCCGACGACGTCCTGCGGGCCCTGCGGGACAGCATGATCGGCACCGGTCTCGTCACCGTGATCTCCACGGTCGCCGTGATCATCGCCACCGCCCTGCTGACGACCATCACCAGCCGTGCCGTCCTCGGCAGGCCGGTCAACGCCGGTGAGGCCTGGCGCGAGGCCCGTCCGCAGATCCCCAGGCTGTTCGGCCTGCTCGTACTGCTCGGCCTGATCTTCTTCGGCACGGTCCTCGCCGGGGCGCTCCCCGGCATCCTCGTCCTGGCCGGCGGCGGCAGCGACGGCGCGGCGGCGGCACTGCTCGTCCTCGGCGTCCTCGCGGGCATCGTCGTCGCGGGCTGGCTGATGATCCGGTTCTACCTGGCCACGCCCGCCCTGATGCTCGAACGGCAGGGCATCGTGAAGTCCATGAGCCGCTCCGCGAAGCTGGTGCGCGGCTCCTGGTGGCGCGTCTTCGGCATCGCGCTGCTCACCGGGCTCATCACCAACATCGTCGCGTCGCTCGTCGCCATCCCCTTCGCGCTCATCGGGGCCGTCGCGAGCGGCGACGACATGAGCAACCTGTTCGGCGCCGGCAGCGGACATTTCAGCTGGACGTTCCTGATCGTCCGCGGCATCGGCTCGCTGATCGGCACCACGATCACCCTGCCGATCAGCGCGGGCGTCACGGTCCTCCTCTACATCGACCAGCGGATCCGCCGCGAGGCACTCGACCTCGAACTGACCCGCGCATCCGGTGCCCAGGCCTCCGCCACCGGCGCCGCCGGCCCGGTCCCGGGGAGCTGATGCGGTGAGCCTCACGGGGGGAGCGCTGCCGGCGTCCGTGTCCGGCGGCGGCGTCGTACACGGCCTGCTGCGCGCGGCGGCGCACCGGGCCGCCCTGGCGGCCGGCGGCTCGGGGGACGAGCCCCCGGTGACCGTCCCGCGTGGTCCCGCGCGGGAGGCCGCCCGGCGGGAGCTGTCCAAGCGGATGTACCACGAGAACGACCCCGGCCTGCTCCAGCGCGCCCTGAACGCCTTCTGGGACCGGGTCGCCGATCTGTTGGGCAGGGCCGCCTCGGCGACTCCCGGCGGGGCGGTCGGCCTGGTCGTGGTGGTCCTGTGCGTCGCCGCCGTGGTGGCCGCCCTGTGGTGGCGCCTGGGGGCCCCGCGCAGGCATCCCGTCTCCACCGGCGTCCTGTTCGACGACCGCCCGCGCAGCGCCGCCGAACACCGCGCGGCCGCTGACGCGCACGCGGCCCACGGCCACTGGAACCAGGCCGTCCAGGAGCGCATGCGGGCCATCGTCCGCTCGCTGGAGGAGCGGGCGCTGCTCGACGTGCGCGCCGGCCGCACCGCCGACGAGGCCGCCGACGAGGCCGGCCGCACCCTTCCCGCGCACACGGACCGACTGCGCGCCGCGGCCCGGGAGTTCGACGACGTCACGTACGGCGGGCGCAGGGCCGGCGAGCAGGCGTACCACCGCATCGCCGAACTCGACCGCGACCTGGAACGCGCCCGGCCCAGCCTCGCCGACAGCACCGCCGGCACCAGCCACAGCAGCAGCCGGAGGACCGCCGAGTGACCACCGAGGCCACCCTGCCGACCACCTCCACCACGCCCACCGCCCGCCAGGTGTGGACCCGAGCCCGGGGCATCACCCTGGCCGTCGTCCTGATCCTGGCCGCGGCCGTCGCCATGGCCGCCGTAGGCTCCACGGCCCGCCACGGGGCCCTCGACCCGCGCTCCGTCGACCCGTATGGCAGCCGCGCCGTCGCCCGGCTCCTCGCCGACCGCGGTGTGTCCACCCGCGTGGTCACCACGCTGGACGCCGCCCGCGCCGCCGCCGGCCGCGACACCACCGTGCTGGTCGCCGTCCCCGACCTGCTGACCGGCGGGCAGCAGAGCCGGTTGCGCGAGGCGACCGCTGCGTCCGGCGGCCGCACCGTCCTCGTCGCGGCCGGCGGCTCCTCCGTCGAGCGGCTCGCTCCCGGCGTCACCGCGGACCCCGCCAAGAGCCCCCACTCCACGCTCGCCCCCGACTGCGCCCTGGCCGAGGCCCGGCGCGCGGGCAGCGCCGACACCGGCGGCATCCGCTACACCACCACCCACCTCGACGCCGACTCCTGCTACCCCAGCCAGCGCCTGGCCACCCTGCTGCGCATCCCCGCGGCGTCCGGGGGCGGCGACACCGTCGTCCTCGGCGCACCCGACATCCTCTACAACGACCGCCTCGACGAGCAGGGCAACGCCTCGCTCGCCCTCCAGCTCCTCGGCTCCCGCCCCCATCTGGTCTGGTACCTCCCCTCGCTGTCCGACTCCTCCGCCACCGACGACCAGCGCACCGGCTTCCTGGACCTGCTCCCCCCGGGATGGCTCTGGGGCACGCTGCAGCTGTTCGTCGCGGCGGTCCTGGCCGCCTTCTGGCGGGCGCGCCGCTTCGGCCCTCTCGTGCCGGAACGCCTCCCCGTCGCGATCCGCGCCTCCGAGACCGCCGAAGGCCGCGCCCGCCTCTACCGCAAGGCCAACGCCCGGGACCGCGCGGCCGCCGCTCTGCGCTCCGCCACCCGCACCCGCCTCGCCCCCCTCGTCGGCGTCCCCCTCTCCCAGGCGCACGCGCCCGAGGCCCTGCTCCCCGCGCTGTCCGCGCACCTGGCCGGCGAGGGACAGCACCTGCACGCTCTCCTCTTCGGGCCGCCACCCGGCGACGACGCGGCCCTCGTCGCACTGACCGACCAACTCGACGCCCTCGAAAGAGAGGTACGCCGTTCATGATGGACCCGACCACTGACAACGCCGGGCAGACCGGGGAGGCGGACACCGCCCGAGCCTCCCTCGAAGCCCTGCGCGCCGAGATCGCGAAAGCCGTGGTCGGCCAGGACCCCGCCGTGACCGGCCTCGTCGTCGCCCTCCTGTGCCGCGGGCACGTCCTGCTCGAAGGGGTGCCCGGCGTCGCCAAGACGCTGCTCGTGCGGACCCTCGCGTCCGCCCTCCAGCTCGACACCAAGCGCGTGCAGTTCACCCCCGACCTGATGCCCAGTGATGTCACCGGCTCCCTGGTCTACGACACCCGCACCGCCGAGTTCTCCTTCCAGCCCGGCCCCGTCTTCACCAACCTCCTCCTCGCGGACGAAATCAACCGCACCCCGCCGAAGACCCAGTCGTCCCTCCTGGAGGCCATGGAGGAACGCCAGGTCACGGTCGACGGCACCCCGCGTCCGCTCCCCGAGCCCTTCCTGGTCGCCGCGACCCAGAACCCCGTCGAGTACGAGGGCACCTACCCCCTGCCCGAGGCGCAGCTGGACCGCTTCCTGCTCAAACTGACGATCCCGCTGCCCTCGCGGCAGGACGAGATCGACGTCCTCACCCGGCACGCCTCGGGCTTCGACCCGCGCGACCTGCACGCCGCGGGCGTACGCCCCGTCGCCGGCCCCGCCGAACTGGCGGCCGCCCGCGACGCGGTCGCCAGGACCTCCGTCTCCCCCGAGATCACCGCCTACGTCGTGGACGTCTGCCGGGCCACCCGCGAGTCGCCCTCGCTCGCCCTGGGCGTCTCCCCGCGCGGTGCCACCGCCCTGCTGGCCACCTCGCGTGCCTGGGCCTGGCTGACGGGCCGCGACTACGTCATCCCCGACGACGTGAAGGCCCTGGCCCTGCCGACCCTGCGCCACCGCGTGCAGCTGCGCCCCGAGGCCGAGATGGAGGGCGTGACGGCCGACGCCGTCATCCATTCCATCCTCGCCCACGTCCCGGTCCCCCGCTGATGGCGCTCACCGGACGCGCCGCCCTCCTCGCGGCCCTCGGCTCGATCCCCGTCGGCGTCCTGGAACCGGGCTGGACCGGCATCCTCGCGGTCAACGGCTCACTGGCCCTGGCCTGCGCCTGCGACTTCGCACTCGCCGCGCCCGTACGACGGCTGGTCCTGACGCGCTCCGGTGCCACCTCCGTGCGTCTCGGCGAGAGTGCCGACGTCACGCTCACGGTCGGCAATCCCTCCCGCCGTCCCCTGCGGGGCCGCCTGCGGGACGCCTGGCCGCCCAGCAGCTGGCGGCCCGGCACGGAGGTCGAGGCCTCCCGTCACCGCCTGTCCGTCCCGCCGGGTGAACGCCGCCGCGTGACGACCCGGCTGCGCCCCACGCGGCGCGGCGACCACCGGGCCGACCGCGTGACGATCCGCTCCTACGGCCCTCTCGGCCTCTTCACCCGCCAGGGCTCCCACCAGGTGCCCTGGACGGTGCGGGTCCTGCCGCCGTTCACCAGCCGCAAGCATCTGCCGTCGAAGCTATCCCGGTTGCGGGAACTCGACGGCCGCACCAGCGTGCTCACCCGCGGTGAGGGAACCGAGTTCGACAGTCTCCGCGAATACGTGGCCGGCGACGACACGCGCTCGATCGACTGGCGAGCCACGGCCCGGCAGTCCGCGGTCGCCGTGCGCACCTGGCGCCCCGAACGCGACCGGCGCATCCTCCTGGTCCTGGACACCGGCCGTACCTCGGCCGGACGCGTGGGAGACGCCCCCCGCCTGGACGCCTCCATGGACGCGGCCCTGCTCCTCGCGGCGCTCGCCTCCCGCGCCGGCGACCGCGTGGACCTGCTCGCCTACGACCGCCGGGTCCGCGCCCTGGTCCAGGGCCGCTCGGCCGGCGACGTGCTGCCTTCGGTGGTCAACGCGATGGCCACACTCGAACCGGAACTCGTCGAGACGGACGCCCGTGGTCTCACGGCCACCGCCTTGCGGGTCGCCGCCCGGCGTTCCCTCGTGGTGCTGCTCACCACGCTCGATGCCGCACCGGTGGAAGAGGGTCTGCTGCCCGTACTTCCACAGCTCACCCAGCGGCACACCGTCCTGGTGGCCTCGGTGGCGGATCCGCACGTCGAAGGCATGGCGAAGGCGCGGGGCACGGTGGACGCGGTGTACGAGGCCGCGGCGGCGGCCCAGGCGCAGAGCGAACGGCGGCGCACGGCGGAGCATCTTCGTCGTCACGGTGTGACGGTGGTGGACGCGACGCCGGACGATCTGGCGCCGGCACTGGCGGATGCCTATCTGGCCCTCAAGGCGGCGGGCCGGCTCTGAGCCACCGCGTCCCGCTGCCTTACGGCCCGATCCAATCGGCCGGGTAGACGAAAGGAACGGGGAAAAGTCTCCGGAACGCAGAAAACCCCCGCATCTTTCGATGCGGGGGTCTCCCTCAAATTTTGTTCGGCGGTGTCCTACTCTCCCACAGGGTCCCCCCTGCAG
>NZ_JBEOTD010000018.1:98738-145758 GCF_040426375.1 Streptomyces sp. NPDC096012 | reverse complement strand
TCGGCGCGCATCAGCAGCGCCATCACGCCACCGATCAGGAAGAACGCGAACGACGTGACCAGATAGAGCGTCCCGATCGTCTTGTGGTCGGTGGTGGTGAGCCATTGCACGGCCCTGGTGTCTCTGATCCTCTTCACGCCCCGCCTGTGTCCGCGCCCTGTCCGGTCGTTCACACTCGGACGGCGCGAGAAGCGTCACGGAAGAAGGGTGTGACGATCCGGGGAGTGCCGGACACGGACCGAATATGAGCAACGACGAGATCTTCGCCGCTGCCTATCGCGAGCACTACTGGGCGGTCAGCCGCTATGTCGCGAGGCGACTGCAGGGGCGGGCCGGCGAAGTGGAGGAAGTGGTGGCGGAGGTGTTCGCCGTCGCCTGGCGCCGACGGGGCGACCTGCCGGACGCGCCGCTGCCCTGGCTGTACGGGGTGGCCCGGAACTGCCTGGCGAACGCGGTACGCGGCTACGGGCGCCGGCGCCGGCTGGTGGACCGGCTCGGCCACGACCAGGCCGCGCACGCCCGGCACATCGTGGCCAGCCCCGACGCCGAGGCTCCGGGCGCCTGGGTGCACGAGGCCCTGGACCGTCTCTCCCCGGCCGACCAGGAGGTGCTCCGCCTCGCCGCCTGGGAGGAACTGGAGGCCGAGCAGATCGCGGTCGCGCTGGGCTGCGGCAGACGCGCGGCGGCGATGCGCCTGCACCGCGCCCGCCGCCGGCTCAGGGCCGAGATCGACCGCATACGCCCGCCGGCACCCTCGCCCGCCATGCCCGCCATGCCCGCCATGCCCGCCACGCCGGCCGCGCCCGCCACGCCGGCCGCGCCCGCCACGCCGGCCGCGCCCGCCACGCCGGCCGCGCCCGCCAGGCCGGCCGCGCCTTGCGCGCACTCCGGCGAACAGCCGGATCAGCCGCCGCCCCGGCACCGTACGCCTGCCGGATCGCCGGCGGACGCCCCGCACCCGGAGCGGCGTACGCCTCCGGTGCCCGCCACACCTGCCGGCCGGCCGGAGCGGCGCACGCTTGAGGGCCCTGCGGCGTCTGCCGCACCTGCCGGCCATCTGGAGCGGCGCACACTTGAGGGCCCCGCGGCGTCCGCCGCACCTGTCGGCCATCTGGAGCGGCGCACACTTGAGGGCCGCACGGCGTCCGCCGCACCAAGCGGCCGGTCGCCCGACGACGGCCGCCCCGTCGGCCCCACCCCGGCCGACGACAGGACACCCGTCCGGCACGACCACCCCGCCCCCGCCGCCGACACGCCGTCCGTCCAGCACGACGACGCGCCGTCCGCCCGGCAGGAGCGCCCCGGCCGGTGGCCGTCGCATCCCGCCGCCCCCGTCGGCGTACCGCTGCGCAAGGACCCCCGCCATGCCTGACGAGCTCGATCTCCTCCGCCACGCCAACCCCGCCCCCGCCCATGGCCCGCACTTCGGTGACGGTCCGCTGGACCACCGTGCCGAGCGGCGGCTGAAACTGCTGCTCGGCGAGCGGCCTTCCCGGTCGGCCCGGTTTCGCGTTCCGCGCGGCCGGCTGCGGTGGGGTCTCGCCGCCACCGGCGTCGTCGTGGCCCTCACCCTCGCCGCGCTGCTGGGCGGTCCGGACACCCGGCCCGCCGCCGCCGCGCCACGCCCGTTGGTCGTGCAGGCCGACTCCACTCCCGTACCGCTGGCGCTGCTGGCCGACCGGGCCGCGGCGGCCGACGACTCGGCCGGCCTGCGCAAGGGCACGCACGCCCAGTCGTGGAGCATGGGCATGAGCGACCAGGCGCCGCCGATCACCCTGCCCCAGGAGACGATCGTGCGCTGGAAGCCGGACGGCAGTCACACGGAGCTCGTCGTGGCGACCGATCCGCGCCACCCCGGCCGACCCGTCCTCAGCGACGGGGGCGAGCACCCCCGCCTGGTCGCGGACGGGCATGTCATCAGCCGGCAGACCTATCCGCCGAGCTGGAGCGACGCCCCGCCGGAGGCACCGCCGCCGCACGACGCCGAACGCCTGCGCGGCTACCTGCGGGAGGCCGAGCGCGTCCACGGCAGGATGACCACCGGCCAACTCCTCGACGGCGTCGACTCCCTGCTCGGCCACTGGACCCTCGGCGCCCCCGAGACGAAGGCCCTCGCCCGGCTCCTGGCCAGTGCCCCGGGGCTGCGCCCCGTCGGCCGGGTGACCGACCGGCTGGGGCGCACCGGTCAGGCCTATGTGCACGACGACCCGTCAGGCGCCCGGCGCATGCTCATCATGGATGCGTCCACGGGGGCCGTTCTGGGCCTGGAGACGACCGCCACCAAGGCCGACCCCCGGTTCCGGCTGAAGGCCGGGGACGTGATGTCGTACGTGGCCTGGATGCGTTGAGCCGTTGAGCCGTTGAGCCGTTGAGCCGCTGGGTCGCTGGGTCGCTGAGCCGCTGGGTCGCTCGGCCACTCAGTCGCTCGGTCGCAGCCGCTCGGCCGCCGAGGCCCGTCCGCCGGAACCGGTTGCCCCCGTCTCGTGTGACCGGCCAGGCGGCCGGCTGATCGTGCACCGTCCCGCGAGGAACGACGGCCGGCCGCCGCCTCCTCGGGCGCGCGCCGGGCGTGTCCCGCGGGTCATCCGTTCGGACCGCCCGGCGACGCACACGAGTGCCTGCGCGTGCGGGGCCGCCGAAGCGCGCGGACGCTGGAACCGGCGGGCTACGGGACGAACGGCGAGGGGCGATGATCGTAACGGTGGTGTCGATGCCGGAGACGGCCGTCACCCGCACGGATCTGGCGGAGGCGCGTCGCCGGCTGGCCACGGACCGCTTCGTGCTCGTGGACGTCGAACTGCCCGCGGAGCCGCGCGGGGGAGAAACCGCCGGGGCCGGGGCGGGAGGACCGGCGGAGGCGCCGTCGGTGGCCGGGCAACTGGGGCTCGACACCGAGGACCTGGACTGGTTCGGCAGAGCGGACGAGCCCCCGCGGGCCGAGTATCTCGGGGACAGGGCCGGGTTCGTCGTACCCGTGGTCCACGAGGAGGGGATCGCCCACATCCACGTGGTGGTGACCGAGCGCTTCCTGGTCACCGTGCACCGCGGCCGGACGGACCTGGCGAAGCCCCTCACCGGGGCGCTGCTGCACGAACGGCCCGCCGACGCCGTCGCCGTGCTCTTCCTCGTGCTCGGGGAGGCACTGAGCACCTTCCGCAGGGCCGCCGTGCAGGCCCTGCTGGACACCGAGGAACTCGAGGACGACATGTTCGAGGGACGGCAGCCGGAGCAGGTCTACCGCCTGTCGCAGCTGCGGCGCCGCTCAGCCGGCCTGCACCACTCCCTGCGGTCCTTCCTGGAGGTGACCGACGACGTCCTCACCCGCCGGATGCTCAGTCCCGCCTTCCCGGAGGAGCGGCAACGCCTCGCCCGGGAGTTCCAGACCAGCGGACGACTGGTGCTCGCGGACATCGAGTCCCTCCAGGAGGCCACCCGCCGGGCGTTCGCCAGCTACTCCTCGCTCGTCGCGGGCGAACAGAACGGCGTGATCAACCGGCTCGCCATCGTCTCGGTGATCTTTCTGCCGCTGTCGTTCCTGACCGGCTTCTTCGGCATGAACTTCACGTTCCTGACCAACGAGCTGGGAACCAAGGACGAGTTCTGGCTGCTCGCCGTGGGCCTCCAGGTACTCGCGCTCTTCGTCTCCCTCTATCTGCTGCACCGCACCCGCATCTGGCGCAGGCTGCGCGACGGCTAGGCGTTACCGGGGCAGAACTGCCCTCCGGACTGCGTACGTCCGGCGGTCCTCAAGCCCACCTGCGTGACGTCGGCCGTCACCACCACACGCCGGCGCAATGTCGTCGCTGTGGGGGTGCGGATGACGGTGTGCAACGGTCCGCATGTGAGTGGCCCGTGGCGGCCCGGTGGCGACGACCCTGCCGCCCGGCGCCGTGCCGACGGTCCACCCACGTCTGTTGCTCCGACAAAGTGGCCGTGTCCGCAATGTCACCGTTGTTCGACGACGATGGTGCCTCCTCCACCCGCGCGCCTGTTGGCGGCCTCGGCCTCCTGCAAGGTCACGAACTCGCGTGACACGCCGTTGGGCAGGGTCAGTCGGTAGACGGTCATGGTGGAGCGGGGGGTGCCCCCACAGTTGCATGCCACTGCGCTCTCCTTCGCTGGGGTCCCGGAGCGGGACGACTTGGACAAGGTCGGGCTGCCTCCGCCCCAGGGCGAGGGGGCGTCGGGTGACGACGGACGCCCCGTCTGCTGCCGTCGGGCTTCGGCGGACCACGAGGACCGCGGGGCGTGCGGGTTGGGCGAAGCCGTACCGCGGTCGTGTCCCGAACCCGTCCCGAACCCGGTGTCCCACGCCTTCCTTCCGGCGTGTGGCATCCCACGGCCGACCGTGGTCGGCGTCGCACTGGCGCAACCCGGGCAAGGAGACGAATGCGAACGATGCCGGGATCACGTGACGGCCTGTCGATGCGCAATATTCCGGGTCCGCCTGGACGCTGACTTTACCCGACCGTCCAGTCTTTTTGGAGAGTTGCCCTTGGATAGGGACTTCTACGCGGCGGCACGGGATAGTAATATTATGCGAAGAGGCAGGTGTGTTGTATCGCGCAACAGTGTAAATCGTCGTGATATCGCGTCGGAGCGTACGAGTCAGTCCACGTGGCTGGAAGCCACGCCGGCGATGTAGGAAAGGGTCAACGCCGTGGCGGCGATCTTGAATGCAAGGGTGTCGCCGGCCAAGAAGGCTGTGGGCGTGACCGCTGCGGCCACCCAGATGCTGGTGCACCAGCCGCAGGAGACCAGGTAGGCGGGTCTGGAGTCGTCACCGAAGCGATCTGCGGTCCAGACGCGGAATCCTGCGGCCAGGGTGTCCTTGGTGACGAATCGCGTTATGCGACATGTGGCACCCAAAGAGATGAGGAACACGGCAACGCTCATGCTGGCATCGTACGGAAAATCATCGGTGTGGGAACACCCCCGCACGTGCCAGTGGCCATTCCGGCAATCGAACCGTCTGCGGTCGCCCGTTTGTCGTGAATTGATGCATTCACGCAGCCCATGCGTCGCGACTGTACCCCGGGGCATGCTCATGGGCGCTCCGGGCGCCCTTTCTCGCTTCCAGGATTTTTCCGCGCTACCGGCGCATTGGAATTCTGAACGACGCCGGTGCGGCAGGCCGGTGGTCACCCGTCGTGGCGCCGGCACGGCCAGGACGCGCCGTGCCTCCCGGGGTCGACCGCGCTCGCCGTGCCGTCCGTATGCCACGGGCAACCGTATTTCGCCTGACCGTGACCAGCCCAGCAGCATCCGGCCGCGAGTTCGATCAGTGCGAGCGGCCGGGGCGCAGGACGGTGGTACAGCGCGAGCGTACGCAGCGCTTGACCGATTTCCCCCGAGGGCTGACTTGCCGGTACCTCGCGTCGAGGAAGGCCGCCGGCAGCCTGTGCACGCCTCCGTCCCGTACACCCGAGCGGACATTTGTGGGGTTACGTCCTCTTGGAACGCGCGCGCCGGAGCGCATCGTCGGCATATGCAAAACGCATGTACCCCCGGCTTTGCGCTCCGCCGTTCGAGTGCTTCTGGCGTCACCCGTATGGCCGTCCAATTGCAGGTCGTCGCCTACTGGCATCAGCCGGCGCGCGCCGTTCCTCTCACCGAGACGTGATGTCAGCCGACGAGATCGGCACGAACCGGCGTCTTCCTGCCCGCCCCCCTGCCCGCGCTTACCGGCAGGCCGGCAGAGGCGAGGACTCAACCGAACTCAGCAAGGAGCCATGTCATGGCCGCTGTTGTCACCCTCACAGTGGAACCGGCCCGACCTGTCGCCCGTCAGCGCGTCACGCTGACCGCCCAGGTCCGGCCGGCCGCCGCGAAGGCCGTTCAGCCCGACCAGGTCCCCACGGGCACCGTCAACTTCCTCCTCGACCAGTCCCTCCTGGCCAGCGTCCCCGTGGACTCGGACGGATTCGCCTCCTTCGACACCGAGATGCCCGCAGGCGCCCACACCGTCGGCGCGGTGTACAGCGGCGACCAAGGCACCGCATCCAACGAGGTGGTCCTGACCGTCGATCCGGCGTCGACGACCACGACCCTCACCAGCGCGCCGAATCCGTCGTTCTGCAACGGGACGGTGACCTTCACCGCGCAGGTGACCCCGGTACCGCCCGCGACCGGGATTCCGACCGGGACGGTCACCTTCGTCGTCAGCGCGGACGGGCCGTCGCTCACCGCACCGCTGGACGCCACCGGCCAGGCCCAGGTCACGGAGAGCGGCCTGTCCATCGGCACCCACCAGGCCATCGCCAGCTACAGCGGCGACACCAACTTCGGCCCCTCCAGTTCCAACCTGGTGAACCAGACCGTTACTCTCGCTCCCTCTCAGACGAACGTGACGGTGAGCCCCAGCCCGTCGGTGTGCGGACAGACCGTCACCGTGTGCGCGGTGGTGACGGCCGGGAGCGGCGCGTCGGGCACCCCCTCCGGAAGCGTGACCTTCACCGGTCCCGGCGGCCTGAACGTCACCGTGCCCCTCGACGCCGGCGGCAACGCCTGCTTCACCACCAGTTCCCTCAGCACCGGCACGATCAACGCGCAGTACAGCGGTGACGGGTGTTTCGCCACCTCCACCGGCTCCGCCCCGGTGACGGTCAACCAGGCCGGCAGCGCTCTGGCCCTCTCCGTCTCGCCCTCCCCTTCGGTATGCGGCCAGCCAGTCACGGTGTGCGCGACGGTCACGGCGGTCGCCCCCGGCACGGGCACCCCCACCGGGACGGTCACGTTCAACGGCCCCGGCGGCTTCAACGTGACGGCGTTCCTCGACGCCAGCGGTAAGGCCTGCGTCACGACCAGCACGCTCAAGTCGGGATCCCTCACCGCGGTCTACAACGGTGACTCCTGTTTCGGCTCGAGCACGAACACCACCCAGGTGACGGTGAACCCCGCATCCCCGCGCGTCCAGGTGTCCGTCAGCCCCTCTCCGTCGGTGTGCGGGCAGCCGGTCACCGTGTGCGTGACGGTGGCAGCGGCGCCGCCGAGCACCGGCACACCCACCGGAACGGTGACGTTCACCGGGCCCGGCGGCCTGAACCAGACCGCGACCCTGGACACCGCCGGCAAGGCCTGCATCACCACCACCGCACTCCAGTCCGGCACCGTCACCGCCACCTACAACGGTGACGCCTGCTTCACCGCCGGCACCGCCGTCGTCCCCGTGACGGTGAACAAGGCGTCGACGACCACGTCCGTGACGGTGAACCCCTCGCCCTCGGTGTGCGGCCAGCTCGTCACCGTCTGCGCCCAAGTGGCGGCAGTCCCACCCGGGTCCGGCACCCCCACCGGGACGGTCACCTTCACCACCGGAAGCACGAGTGTCACGGTCAATGTCGATGCCAACGGGAAGGCGTGTCTGGTTACCGCCTTCCACGCGTCGACGTCGGTCACCGCGACCTACAACGGTGACTCCTGCTTCAACGGTTCCTCCGGCAGCGGCACGGTGACGGTGAACAAGGCGTCGTCCACGACGTCCTTGCTCGTCTCGCCCGTCCCGTCGGTGTGCGGGCAACCGGTCACCATCTGCGCGCAGGTGGCCGCGGTCGCACCGGGGTCGGGAACGCCCACCGGCACCATCACCTTCACCGGTCCCGGCGGCTTCAGTCAAACCGCCACCCTCGACGCCAACGGGCGCAGTTGTGTCACGACCAGCTCGCTGCAGTCGGGTACGGTGACCGCCACCTACAGCGGAGACGGCTGCTTCACCACCTCGGCCGCCGCTTCGTCCGTGACCGTCAATCCGGCGTCCTCGACGGTGGTGGTGACGGCGACGCCCAACCCGTCGGTGTGCGGGCAGTCGGTCACCGTCTGCGCGCAGGTCTCCGCCGTCGCGCCCAGCACCGCCGTTCCCGGCGGCACGGTGACGTTCACCGGGCCGGGGGGTCTGAACCAGACCGCGACCCTGGACGCCACCGGCAAGGCCTGCATCACCACCACCGCACTCCAGTCCGGCACCGTGACCGCCGTCTACAGCGGCAACGCCTGCTTCACCGGCTCCACCGGAACCCTTCCCGTCACCGTCAATCCGGCGTCCTCGACGGTGGTGGTGACGGCGACGCCCAACCCGTCGGTGTGCGGGCAGTCGGTCACCGTCTGCGCGCAGGTCTCCGCCGTCGCGCCCAGCACCGCCGTTCCCGGCGGCACGGTGACGTTCACCGGGCCGGGGGGTCTGAACCAGACCGCGACCCTGGACGCCACCGGCAAGGCCTGCATCACCACCACCGCACTCCAGTCCGGCACCGTGACCGCCGTCTACAGCGGCAACGCCTGCTTCACCGGCTCCACCGGAACGCTCCCCGTCACCGTCAACGCGGTGAACACCACGCTGACGGCGGGCCCGGCGCAGATCCGGTTGCGGGTCAACGGCACCTTCGTGATCCCCGCGATGAGCGCCACACTCAAGACCACCGGTGGTGCCCCCGTCGTCGGGCAAACAGTCACCTTCCGCGCCAACGCGGTCGGTGGCCCGATCCTGCTGGGCACCGCGACGACCGACGGCTCCGGCGTCGCCACCCTCGCACCCCCGCAACTCACCGTCCCCAGCACGGTGATCACCGCCACCAGCTACACGGCGTCCTTCGCGGGCACCCCCTGCTACAACGCCTCCTCCGTCACGGCACCCCTGAGCCTGGTCCTCTTCCCGCTCCTGCCCTGACCCGGTGACACCGGCAAGTCCGGAACCCCTGCCCCTGCCCCGGCCCTGCCGGGGCGGGGGCAGGGCCGTCGGGGGGCATGTGCGGGCAACGTCGGATCTTCGAGCGGGCAGGAACACCTGACGACCGGCGTGGCCATGTCGGCCGCGGCCGCGGAGGAGACGAGCGGGGGTTACCCCGGAAGCCTCACCACGGGGGAGGCCTGAAGCCCCTGAGTCGCGCGTTCCGTGCCTGCGCGTGGACGAACGGTCCCCGGGTGTCATCGGTTGCTGATCCGGGCGTGCCAGGCGCGCCGCTCTCGGCACCGACCGGAACCCGGCGGCGGACAGCGGCACAACGCCCCGGGAACGGCCGTCCGCCGCCGTGGACGCGGCCCGGGGCCGCGCAGGCGGACAGGGTCCAGGCCGGCCGGGTGCTGACCTGGGCCCGAGTGACCTCTCTGAAGCCGCCCGCGATGCCGGGGTGCGCCTACTCGTCCCAGGCCTGGATGATCAGCTGGTTGGTGATCTTTCCGTCACGCAGGGTGACCATCGATTCGGCGAGGACCCGGGTGCCGTCCGCGTACTCGCAGGACTCGCTGAAGGCCGCCCGGTCGCCCTGTACGACACACTGCTCCAGCTTGTGCGTCATGTCGCGGCCGTAGATGTCGTCCAGCAACTCGGCGATCGGGCCCCGGCCGTGGAGGACGGTCGGATGGCTGGGCTGGTTGTGGTGGTCGACGATGCGGACCTCCGCGTCGTCGGCGTACAGCGACAGAAGGTTGTTCCCGGTGTTCCCTTCTATGGCCCGGCGCAGTGTGTCGGTGTCGAAGGCGGAACCTGTCGAAGTGCCCATGGTGACCTCCTTCATACGCCCGCGGCCCGACGGGGAGCAGGCCGCTCGGGCTCCACCTCCGAGCGTCCTCCGGCCCGGCGGCCCCGGCAAGCGCGGGCGGCCTGCTCCGCCTCACGGGTGAGCGCGGCGCGCCGCCCGTGTCCGGCCGGGGTCCGGCGCCGTTGCTGAGGGCATGATCTCAACACGACGTATCGCCGCCGCCGTCGGTCTGGCCGCCGGGGTCGCCGGACTCGCCGTACCGACGGCGCACGCGGCCGGCGCCGGCGCACCGCTGGTCGGCAAGCTCGGCGCGCTGACCACGCTGGACACGCTCACCACCAGCGACATCCCGGCGCCGGAGAGGGACCGGATCCCGCGGGTCTCGCAGCAGTTGCAGGCGCTGGAGCACCTGCACGATCTGAACCAGCTGAACCAGGTGGAGCAGGTCCTCGCCCCCGCCGCGCCGCTGCTCGGTCTGGTGTCCGGCATCCAGTGACCCCGCGGCCGACGCGAGGGCCGTCCCGAGGGGGGCGGCCCTCACCGCTGCCTGAGCCGTGCCGCCACGGCGGCGTTCACCCGGCAGGGTATGAGCCGCGCCGCCACGGCGGCGCTCGTCCGCCAGGGTATGAGCCGTGCCGTTCACGGCGGCGCTCGTCCGGCAGGGGTGAGCCGACGTGGCGGAGAGCGGGGCGGGGGAGCGGGGCACCGGGGCGGGGCGGGCGTCCAGAAGGCGGGCCGGGGTGCCGACCGCGTGGGCGACCGCCGGGCGGCGGACGCCCGCCGCGTACGCGGCCGCCGTCCGCCCGGCCGCCTGGCCGGACAGCACGTCCGGTCGCACGCCCCAGCTGAGCAACAGCCGGTACTGCGCCACCTGGAGCGCGAAGAGCGCCGGACGGGCGAACGACGCCCGGTCCAGCAGCGCGGACGCCGGCGTGCCCGCCGCCGCGAACAGCACCTTCCCCGGCGGGAGTTCCGGATACGGATCGAGTCGCGCGCGGACCTCGTCCAGGCAATCGGCGAACACCGCCGACACAGAGCTGAGTTCACCCACCGTTCCGGGCCGGGGCCGCGCACCGGCCGAGAACAGGAATGCGGGACGTCCCTTGCGTCGCGTCCGTCAGGAAGCACGCCCCCATACAGGCACGCCTGGGCGCGGCGGACACACCAGGCGAACTCCCACAACCCGCACAGGCGTTGTCGTCATCGAACGACCATGATCGGTCACATTCCCATCCGACCGGGTCAGTCGGTCACCGGGGACGAGGCGCCCGGCCCGGGGCCCGGGGCACCCGCGGGGTCGGTAGCGGTGTGCACCGGTGCGCCACGTGCCCGCGGTGCGCCACGTGCTCCCGGTGCGCCGCGTGTCCCCGGTGCGCCACGTGCCCCCGGTATGCCACGTGCCCCGGTTACCGCGTGTCCCCGGGTGCCACGTGCCCCCGGTGTGCCAGGCGGCCGTCCACGGCCGGAAAGATCCACGATCACCCTCGTGGTCCGCCCCCGCTACCGATCGGTCGCGCGTAGGGTCGGCAGGGAAGGCAATCGAAGGAAGGGGCCAGGCCATGGCGCAGGAAGTCCGCGGCGTGATCGCACCGGGGAAGGACGAACCCGTACGGGTCGAGACCATCGTGGTACCGGACCCCGGGCCCGGTGAGGCCGTCGTACGCGTCCAGGCCTGCGGCGTCTGCCACACCGACCTGCACTACAGGCAGGGCGGCATCTCCGACGACTTCCCGTTCCTCCTCGGGCACGAGGCCGCCGGCATCGTGGAGTCGGTCGGCGCCGGCGTCACCGACGTGGCACCCGGCGACTTCGTCGTCCTCAACTGGCGTGCCGTGTGCGGCAACTGCCGGGCCTGTCGGCGCGGCCGGCCCTGGTACTGCTTCGACACGCACAACGCCGAGCAGAAGATGACCCTCGCCGCCACCGGGCAGGAACTCTCCCCGGCGCTCGGCATCGGCGCGTTCGCCGAGAAGACGCTGGTCGCCGCGGGACAGTGCACCAAGGTCGACCCGGCCGTCTCCCCGGCGGTCGCCGGACTGCTCGGCTGCGGCGTGATGGCCGGTATCGGCGCCGCGATCAACACGGGAAACGTCAGCCGGGGCGACACGGTCGCCGTCATCGGGTGCGGCGGCGTCGGTGACGCGGCCGTCGCCGGGTCGTATCTGGCCGGCGCGGCGAAGATCATCGCCGTGGACATCGACGACCGCAAGCTGGACAAGGCCCGCGGCCTGGGCGCCACCCACACCGTCAACTCCCGGCAGAGCGACCCGGTCGAGGCGATCCGCGAGCTGACCGGCGGCTTCGGCGCCGACGTCGTCATCGAGGCCGTCGGCCGCCCCGAGACGTACACCCAGGCCTTCTACGCCCGCGACCTCGCCGGCACCGTCGTCCTCGTCGGCGTCCCCACGCCCGAGATGAAGCTCGAACTGCCCCTGCTGGACGTCTTCGGCCGCGGCGGCGCCCTGAAGTCGTCCTGGTACGGCGACTGCCTGCCCAGCCGCGACTTCCCGATGCTCATCGACCTGCACCTCCAGGGCCGCCTGCCGCTCGACGCGTTCGTCACCGAGACCATCCAGCTCGACGAGGTGGAGAAGGCGTTCGCGCGGATGCAGCAGGGTGACGTACTGCGCTCGGTGGTGGTGCTGTGATGACCACGCGCATCGAACGCCTCGTCACCTCGGGCCAGTTCACCCTCGACGGCGGCACCTGGGACGTCGACAACAACGTGTGGATCGTCGGCGACGAACGCGAGGTGATCGTCATCGACGCCGCCCACGACGCCGAGGCCATCGCCGAGGCCGTCGCCGGCCGCCGGCTGACCGCCATCGTGTGCACCCACGCCCACAACGACCACATCGACGCAGCCCCCGCACTCGCCGACCTCACCGGCGCCCTCATCTGGCTGCACCCCGACGACCTGCCGCTGTGGAAACTCACCCACCCCGACCGCGACCCCGACCGGCACCTGGCCGACGGCCAGGTCATCGAGGCCGCCGGCGCCGATCTGACCGTCCTGCACACCCCGGGCCACGCCCCCGGCGCCGTCTGCCTGTACGACCCCGGCCTCGGCACCGTCTTCACCGGCGACACCCTCTTCCAGGGCGGCCCCGGCGCCACCGGACGCTCCTACTCCCACTTCCCGACGATCATCGACTCCATCCGCGACCGGCTGCTCGGCCTCCCGCCCGAGACCAAGGTCCTCACCGGCCACGGCGACCCCACCACCATCGGGGCCGAGGCCCCCCACCTGCAGGAGTGGATCGAGCGGGGGCACTGAGGAACGAGGGGCGCGACGCCGGCAAAGACGACAGAAGATGTCCGGCTTTCCCGTGAGAGTGGATGCCGACCGCACTCACACCCCACGGGAGGCCGAACATGTCAGGACCGCTGGAGGGCAAGGTCGCGCTGGTCGCCGGGGCGACCCGGGGCGCCGGTCGCGGCATCGCCGTGGAACTCGGCGCGGCCGGCGCCACCGTCTACGTCAGCGGCCGCAGCACCCGCGCCCACCGCTCGGAGTACGACCGCCCCGAGACGATCGAGGACACCGCCGACCTCGTCACCGCGGCCGGCGGGCACGGCATCGCCGTACCGGCCGACCACCTGGACAAGACCGCCGTACGGGCCCTGGTCGACCGCATCGCGGACGAGCAGGGCCGCCTCGACGTCCTCGTCAACGACATCTGGGGCGCCGAGAAACTCTTCGCGTGGGACACCCCCGTCTGGGAGCACGACCTCGACGACGGGCTCCGACTGCTCCGGCTCGCCGTCGAGACCCACGCCGTCACCAGCCACTACGCGCTGCCGCTGCTGCTGCGCCACCCCGGCGGGCTGGTCGTGGAGGTCACCGACGGCACCGCCGACTACAACCGCGACACCTA
The DNA here is from genome assembly GCF_040426375.1 of Streptomyces sp. NPDC096012. NCBI lineage: Bacteria > Bacillati > Actinomycetota > Actinomycetes > Kitasatosporales > Streptomycetaceae > Streptomyces > Streptomyces sp. NPDC096012. Next base: position 132,407 of record NZ_JBEOTD010000018.1, on the reverse strand, counting down.
CCGCGTGAACTTCTTCTACGACCTCGCCAAGACCTCCGTGCTGCGCATGGCCTTCGCCCTGGGACACGAACTGGGACCGCGCGGGGCCACGGCCGTGGCACTGACTCCCGGCTGGCTGCGCTCGGAGATCATGCTCGAGGAGTTCGGCGTCCGCGAGGACAACTGGCGCGAAGCCCTCGGGCGGCAACCGCACTTCGCCATCTCCGAGTCCCCCCGCTTCCCCGGCCGTGCCGTCGCCGCCCTGGCCGCCGACGAGGACGTGGCGCGGTTCAACGGGCAGTCCCTCTCCAGCGGCGGCCTGGCCCGGGTGTACGGCTTCACCGACGTCGACGGAAGCCGCCCCGACGCCTGGCGGTACCTGGTCGAGGTGCAGGACGCGGGCAAGCCGGCGGACGTCACCGGGTACCGGTGACCCGCGGGGCCGCCGGGTTCCGGTGAAAAGACGTGCCCGCGCGCCGTACGGTCGGCCCATGACCGATCACACCCGCTTCGCGGGACACGGAGTTCTCGTCACGGGCGCGGCCCGTGGCATCGGTGCCGCCGTCGCCCGGCGGCTCGCCGAGGAGGGCGGCCGGGTCCTGGTCACCGACCGGGACCTGCCCGAGGCCGAGCGGACCGCGGCGGCCCTGCGGCAACGAGGCCTGGACGCCGAGGCGTTCGCGTGCGACGTGGCCGACCGCGCCGCTGTCGAGCGGGCCGTCGGCCGTGCGGTGGCGGCCTTCGGCGCGCTCGACGTGCTGGTCAACTGCGCAGCCCACTGCACACCGGACACCCCGCTCTTCGAGGACGACTCCGACGAGTCCTGGGCACTCGACCTCGACGTCACCCTCAGCGGCGCCTACCGCTGCTGCCGCGCCGCGCTGCCCCACCTCGCCGCCGGCGGACGCGGGGCGATCGTGAGCATCGGGTCCGTCAACGGGCGGCAGGACTTCGGCAACCACGCCTACAGCGCCGCCAAGGCGGGCCTCGGCTCCCTCACCCGCACCCTCGCCGGGCACGCGGCGGCCCGCGGTGTCCGGGTGAACCTGGTGGTGCCGGGGACGGTCCGCACCTCCGCGTGGGAGGGACGGGACGACGAACTCGACGCCGTGCGGGCCCTGTACCCGCTCGGCCGGGTCGGCGAGCCGGAGGACGTCGCCGCCGCGGTCGCCTTCCTCGCCTCCGGCGACGCCGCCTGGATCACCGGCACCACACTCGTGGTCGACGGCGGCCTCACCGCCGTGAACACCGGCTTCCACGGTGCCGTACGGCAGTCCCGCTGAACCTCGGCCGTGCCGTGCGGTGCTCCCGGGCACCTCGGCGTGGCGCACGTCCCGCTCGACGCTCTCCCGGTGCCCGGGCACGGCCGTAGGCCACGAGCGAGAACCACGCCGGCGGGGCGCGCGGCCGCCGCGAGTCTCGACGGCAGGTGGGCCGGGCGTCCGCGTGAGGAGCCGTACGTCCGCCCGACCGCGGTCCGGCTGTGCGCAGGCGGTCCCGAAGTTAACCGTTTCGTCACAGCGTGACCGGAACGACAACCCTCACGCGCCCGGGCAGGTCTAGCACTGCGGAACCGCGGGAATCGCGCAGGGAAGCACCCGGGGGAGGCCCTGGGAAAGGGCAGAAGGAGAAGTGTCCAGCATGGGGGACATACGCAGACGAGGTGTTGTCGCACTGGGCGTCACGGGACTGGTGGCGCCGCTCGCGCTCGCCCTCACCGCGGCACCCGCCCAGGCGGCGAGCTGCACCACGCAGAAGGGGCCCTACCAGAAGCAGGTGGAGAAGTTCCTGGGCCGCCCGGTCGACGGCAGGCAGTCCGCCGCCGACTGCAAGGCGACCCAGGCCTTCCAGCGCAGGCACGGCATCACGCCCGACATCGGCTACGCGGGGTCCGTCACCTGGGGGGTGATGGATCTCATGAACAAGCAGAAGGCCGTCGGAAACAAGCCGAACAAGGACGGCAAGTGCCCGGTGAACAAGGGCCGTATCGCCTGCGTGAACCTCACGCTCCAGCTGAGCTGGATCCAGGACGGCAAGAAGCTCGTCTACGGGCCCGTGCCGGTGCGTACCGGCCGCAACGGCTACGAGACCCGCACCGGTCTGAAGAAGATCTACTGGCGGGACATCGACCACGTCTCGAACCTCTACGACGTGTCGATGCCCTACAGCCAGTTCTTCGACGGCGGCCAGGCCTTTCACTCGGTGGGCCTGAGCATGTGGAACCCGCCGGGCTCGCACGGCTGCGTCAACATGACCGGCAAGGATGCCAAGAAGTACTGGTCGCTGCTGAAGAACGGTGACGACGTCTTCGTCTACGGCCGCAAGCCGGGCACCTGAGCCCTGTCTCCCGGGTGCGTCCCCGGCCCGGGGGCGTCCGGCTCTCACCCTGCCGTGCGTGCTCGTCCGTGACGACGTCCGGCAGGGTGAAGGTGTGACCCGGATCACCGAGTTCGCGTCACCATCGAGCATTCCGCTCGCCGGGAAGGGGCCCGGTCCGGTGGATGTGTCATGGAACACGGCCCGCGAGACGGTCCGTGTCCGCCGCGGCCGCTGTGCCGTCGCCCCAGTTGCAGGCGTCGGACCTCGCCGAAGAGCGAACTCCCGTTGGGGCCCCACCCATTGACGTGATGAGTAACACGGTCCGAAATGTCTGTATTAAGGATGCTTACTCACGGCGTCTTCACGTCGATCGGCATATGCTTCACAGCATGTCCACCACTGTTGAAGCCGTCTCCGAGCGATCGGCCGCGGAGGTCAACGAGGAGATCCGGGCCCTGTGGCTCCGGTCGGGCGGGACACTGACGACCGAGCAGCGCGAGGAGTACCAGCGCCTCGTACTGGAGTGGGCCGCCGCGGCCCCGCAGTCGCAGCCGCACCGGGCGGCCTGATCCACCCGGCGAGCACCGCGCCTGACCGTCCCGGGCACCCGTGAACGAACGGGTGCCCTTCTCGTACACCTCCGGCCGGCCCCGACCCGACCTGACCCCCCAGAACCTCCGCGCCCCGACGCGGCCCCACGGCCTCCGGCGCGGACGCCACGTTTTCCCGGCTCCGACCCGGTCCGCATGGCCTGCGGGCCCCGACCGGGCTCCGAAGCCCCGGGGCCCTGGCGTGGCTCCTCCGAGCCCCCGGTGCCCGGGCAGGGCATGAGAATCCCCCGACCCGGCGTGGCCGCCGTCCGTCAGCCCCAGGTCGCCGAGTAGTACCGCTGGTACGCCTTGCGGTCCTGCTCGGCCCGGATGTACCGGGTCGCGACCAGGGCGATCAGACTTCCCGCGATGACCAGCAGCCCCGGGCCCACGTTCCGGGTGTCCGTCAGCCGCGCCAGCAGGGTGTCGGCCTCCGAGGTACCGGTGACCGGCGCCGAGGAGCCCGGGGAGGCCGCGCTGGGGGCCATCGCGCCCTGTGCCGGGGATGCCGGCGGTGCGGAGGAGCCGGGGGCGCCCTGGGCGCCGCCCGTGTTCTGCGCCGACGCGATCAGCCGGACCCCTAGGGCCGACATCGCCTTGGTCACCGGCTGGAAGAACGTCGTCCCGCCCGTCGTGCAGTCGCCGTTGCCCCCCGAGGTGATGCCCAGCGCGATGCCCTCGGAGAACAGCGGACCGCCGCTGTCGCCCGGCTCGGCGCACACGTCCGTCTGGATGAGCCCGGTGACCGACCCCTCCGGATAGTTGACCGTCGCGTTCAGCGCCGTGACCCGGCCGTCGTGCAGCCCGCTGGTGCTGCCGCTGCGGAACACCCGCTGCCCCACCGTGGGGTCGGCGGCTCCGGTGATGCGCACACCCTTGCCGCCGCCGAGCGCGACCACGTCGGCCCCCTCGCCGGCCTTCCCGGAGGCGTACTGGACGAGGGAGAAGTCGTTGCCGGGGAACGCGCTGTTCACCGTGTTGCCCAGCTGCCGGGCGCCCTGGTTGTCGGCGAACCAGGTGGACCCGGCGGGACCGCAGTGGCCGGCGGTGAGGATGAAGTCGCTCTGTCCGTTGGTGACGTTGAACCCCGCCGAGCAGCGGCCACCGGTCGACAGGATCGGCTGGGCGCCGTTCAGCCGTGTGGTGAAGGTGCCCTTCATGCGCTCCATCTGCACGAAGGCGCCGATACGCGACGCCACGTGGGTCAGCCGGGACCAGTCACCGGCGGACACGGTGCTGTCCGCCCGCACCGTGACCCGGTTGGTGCGGTAGTCCACCGCCCAGGCCGTGCCGGCCACGCGCGGCGCCGAACGCAGCGTGGTCGTGGCCGACTTCAGTTCGTTCATGCTGTGGGAGACCAGCTTCGCCTCGGCCCCGGACCGCCGGACCGCCCGGGCCGCCGCCTCGTCGGTCACCGCCACGACCGGGCGCCCGTCGTCGGCGATCCAGCTGCCCGCCGTCCGCGCGGTGCCGAGCCGGGCCACCAGCGCGGCGCCGGTGTCCCCGGCACCACCGGCCGAGCTGAACGGTCTGGCCGCGGCCCGTGGTGTCTCGCTCGCCATGGCCGCCTGCGCGACCATCGCCCCTCCCAGCAGGAGTCCGCCGACCGCCGCCAGCCGTGTCACTCGCCGGACGACCCGTCGTCGTGCGTGCCGCATGCATGGCTCCCGAAGCCGAACCCGGATGCGCGATGCCCGCCTCGGCATCGCCGGGCCCTCGGGTGGTCGAGGGCCCGATCCTCCATACGGCGCCCGCGGCCCCGGCGTTCACCCGCGGCCGTGATCCTCCCGGGGCGTCGGCATCGGCGTCGGTATCGGCGTCGGCATCGGCGTCGTTCTGAACCCGCCTCGTAGGGCGCTCAGTTCTTGCGGGCCACCCCGCCGAACATGGCGACCTCCTCCGGCGCGGCCCCGTGCGCGTGCTCCGGGCGCCAGCGCGAGCAGGACACCACGCCCGGCTCCAGCAGCTCCAGGCCGTCGAAGAACCGGGCCACGTCCTCAGGGGTCCGCTGGGTCAGCTTCGGGGTGCCGTGCTCGTTCCAGAACTTCACCGCCTCGTCCACGTCCGGCATCGAGGCACTGGTGATGGTGTGCGACAGCACCAGGTGGCTGCCCGCGGGAAGCCGGTCCACCAACTGCCGCACCAGCGCGTACGGGTCCTCCTCGTCGCCGATGAAGATGACCACGCCGAGCAGTATCAGCGCCACCGGCTGGGTGAAGTCCAGCGACTTCCCCGCGTGTTCGAGGATCGCGTCGACGTTGCGCAGGTCCTCGTCCAGATAGTCGGTACGGCCCTCGGGCGTGCTCGTCAGCAGGGCCCGGGCGTGGGCGAGGACGAGCGGATCGTTGTCCACGTACACGATCCGGGACTCCGGCGCGACCCGCTGGGCGACCTCGTGCGTGTTGTCGGCGGTGGGCAGCCCGGTGCCGATGTCCAGGAACTGCCGGATGCCCACCTCGCCGGCCAGGTGCCGCACCGCACGGCCGAGGAACAGCCGGTCGGCGCGCGCGTACTCGCCGATGCCCGGGTGCAGTTGGCGGATCTGGTCACCGGCCGCCCGGTCGACCTCGTAGTTGTCCTTGCCACCGAGCCAGTAGTTCCAGATCCGGGCGGTGTGCGGCTGCCCGGTGTTGATGCGCGCGCGCAGCGAGACGGCCACGTCGTTGGTGGCTGCCGGGTTGTCGGTCACGTGGGTCAGCTCCTGGATGGCAGTGGGCGGATACACCGTTCAAGACGCAATCTAGACGTCCGAGTTGATCTTTTCCGCCCGTCCGGGGATTTCCGGGCGCGGCCCCGGCGTCCGCGCCGTCCGCGGGCTCCCCGGGCCCGGCCGAAGGCGCCCGGCCGCTGCCGGCGGGGTGCGGGACCCGCGCCGCCCTCCCCGGCACCGCTCCGGTGGCCCGGCGCGTCTCCGCAGTCCGTGCCACCGTCCGCGGGTGCGGCCCGCCCGTCGCGGGTTTCCGCCGCCACGGCGGCCGCCTGCCCTGCGCTTGCGCCCGCACGGCGGCCGCCTGCCCTGGGTTTGCGCCCGCACGGCGGCCGTCTCCCTTGGGTTTCCGCTCGCACGGCTGCCGCCTATCTTGAGGCCATGACCAGCATCCCGCACGACAACCCCGGCGAACCGGACCCGCTGCGCGCCCTCGACCTGACGCGGCTGCGACGTCGTACGAGCATGAAATGGCGCACCTACCCCGAGGACGTGCTGCCGCTGTGGGTGGCCGAGATGGACGTGCCGCTCGCCGAACCCGTCGTCCGGGCCCTCACCGAGGCGCTGGCCCTCGGCGACACCGGATACCCCGCCGGCACCGGCTACGCCGAGGCGCTCGCCGCCTTCGCCGCCGCACGCTGGGACTGGCCGGGGATCGCCGTCGAGCGCACCGCGATCGTGCCGGACGTCATGCTCGGCGTGGTCGAGATGCTCAGACTCGTCACCGGGCCCGGCGATCCGGTCGTCGTCAACTCGCCGGTGTACCCGCCCTTCTACCAGTTCATCACGCATATGGACCGCCGCGTGGTCGAAGACCCGCTCGGCGCCGGTCTGCGCATCGACCCGGACTCGCTGGCAGAGACCTTCAGGCGGGCAACGGCCGGCGGCGGGCGCGCCGCCTACCTGCTGTGCAGCCCGCACAACCCCACCGGCACCCTGCACACCGCCACCGAACTGGCCACCGTCGCGGGCCTCGCCGAACGGTACGGCGTCCGGGTTGTCGCCGACGAGATCCACGCCCCGCTCGTCGACCCCGACGCCACCTTCGTGCCGTACCTGAGCGTGCCGGGCGCCGAACGCGGCCTGTCCCTGATGTCCGCCAGCAAGGGCTGGAACCTGGCCGGTCTCAAGGCCGCCGTCGTGCTCGCCGGGCCCGGCGCCACCGCCGACCTCGACCGCCTTCCCGAAGAGGTCGGCCACGGCCCCAGCCACCTGGGCGTCATCGCGCACACCGCCGCCCTGCGTCACGCCACCGGCTGGCTCGACGCGCTGCTGACCGGAATCCAGGCCAACCGGCGGCTGCTCGCCGGCCTGCTCGCCGAGCACCTGCCGGCCGTGCGCCTCCACCCCGGCGAGGCCACCTACCTCGCCTGGCTGGACTGCCGCGCCCTGGGCCTCGGCGACGACCCCGCCCAGGTCTTCCTCGACCGCGGCCGGGTCGCCCTCAGCCCGGGCCCGTCCTTCGGCACCGGCGGTGCCGGGCACGCACGGCTGAACCTCGCGACGCACCCCGAGATCCTCGCCGAGGGCGTCCGGCGCATGGCGGCCGCGCTGCGGTGATCCCCCGGCCTCCTAGACTGCCGATCATGGACGACACCGCGCTGGACCGGCTCGGCTCCGGCAAGTACCTGCTGTTGACCAGCTACCGGAGGGACGGCACCCCGGTCGCCACCCCCGTGTGGGTGGTCCGGGACGGTGACACCCTCGGGGTCTGGACGGCCGCGGACAGCTTCAAGGTCAAGCGGATCCGGCGCCGCTCCGACGTCCTCGTCGGCCCCTGCGACGTGCGCGGCAACCCCACCGGCGACCAGGTGCCGGCCACCGCCCGTGTCGCCGACGCGGTCACCACCGCCCGCTACCGCGACCTCATCGCCCGCAAGTACGGCCTCGTGGGCCGCCTCACCCTGCTGGGCAGCCGGCTGCGCCGCGGCCTGGACGGCACGGTCGGCATCCGGGTGGCCCTCACGGACTGAGGGCCACCCGGGGAGCGCGTCCCACGGGACCGGGAGCCGCCCGGGGAGGAGCCCGTCGCCACCCCGGGAGCGCTTCCTACGAGGCGTCCACCACCGTCCCGGTCAGCACCAGCCCGCCCGACTGCGGCTCACCGGTCCGCGGGTCGAGCTGCCGGAACCGGACCGACTCCGCCGGCTCGGTCACCCGGTCCTTCAGCGTGGGCACGGTGATGTCGGCACCGGTCTGCCCCGGCGGAACGTCCACCCACAGGTACAGTCCGTCCACCTCGGACAGCCGGCGCTCCGGGTCCGCCTCGGCACCGGCGGTGTCCCGCAGCCAGTCCGCCGGCACGTCCTTGGTGGACAACTCGCTCCCGTCGGGCCGTGCGACCGCGAACATGGTGGACATGTCGACGTCGACCGCCTCGGACAGCGACACCCGCCACTTCAGGGGCTTGCCCTCCGGCACCCGGTCGGCGACCGGGGAGACGGTCATCCGGGGCGCCGGATCGTCGTTGCGGACGGTGATCCCGCCCCGGTAGGAACCCACGACCGCGCCGCGGACCGCCTTGACCAGAACGTCGTACGACACGTCGGCGCCGTACCGCGTGTTGCCCTTCACCGTGACCGGCACGTCGATGTCGTGGCCGCCCGGACGCACCGTGACCAGCCGGTCCTTCGCCCGGCCGGTGGCCGGGTCGAGGACGTACACCCGGACCTGACCGCTGCCCCGGCCCGTCACCCGGACCGGAACGTGATAGGTACGCACGCCCGAGTCGCCCTCGTCCACGGTGGCGCGTCCGACGTCCACGCGCGGCAGCGTGCCCGTACGCACCGCGGGCGTGCCCGCCCGCCAGCCCCAGGCGTCCATGAGCCAGGCCCGCCCGGAGCCCGAACGAGGTGTCAGCGTCACGGACCTGACGGACTTCAGGTCGAGCCCGGCGCGGGTGGCGGCGGTCAGCGGCACCCGGATCTCGCGGGACCAGTAGGAGGCGGTCCGCTCACTGCCCGGCAGGCCGTCGGCGGCAACGCGGCCGAGCGTCGCCTTCCGGCCGGCCGCGTCGGTCAGCGACACGTCCAGCCGGGTGCCCCGGGAGTTCGGCGGCACGAACAGCCGCAGAGCCAGCGACGTGGCACCGGACAGCGACAGCGGCCTCCGGGCGCTGACCCGCACCGGCCCGCCGGCCCGGGTCCAGCGCAGCGCGATCGCGTGCCGGCCGGCCTCCGGGCCGGTCTCCCACTGCGCGAAGTGCGGCGAGGCCCCCTTCGCCCCTTCGCCCAGGCAGGCCCTGGCCGGACTCTGGGCCACCGCCTCGCACAGCTTGCCACCGGTCACCGACACCCCGCCGTCCGGCAGGAATCCGGCACCCCGGCGGGCGCCCACCGCGTGGCTGAGCACCCGGGCCGGGTCCGCCGACGGCGCCCGCTTCCCGGAACCGTCCAGCAGCGGCCGCACCCGGTCGTCGCCGCCCAGGAAGAGCCGTGCCGCGGCGGCGACGTAGGTGGAACCGGCCCGGTGCTGCTGGGCGGCGGTCAGCCGGGTGGCGGCACGCTTGCCGCACACGGGGTCGTCGTCGCCGAAGAAGTCGTCCTCGGAGGGTGCCGCCGACGTGCCCGGAGTCCACTCGGAGTTGAAGTAGTTGTGGTTCGCGCCGATGACGTACACGGCGCTGTGCAGCGCGGTGCCGTTGCCGACCGCGCGCGTGCCGTCGACGTACACCTCGCCCTGCAGGTCGGAGACGTCACCGTCGCAGCCCGGCAGGATCGTCACGGACGGCACGTCGGGCACGGGGTTCTGACCGAAGACCGTGGGGCCGATCAGGACCATGCCGCGGATCTTCCAGCGGACCGGGCCGTGGTACCCGTCCTGGCCGGCCGGTGGCGGGTACAGGCTGTCCAGCGCCGCCCGGTTCACGCCCTCGCCGCCGCGCGAGTGACCCACCAGCAGCACCCGGGACAGATCGGCGCGGGGCGCGTCCCGTACGACCGCCGGCGCCGTCCCGGGATGGACGGCCCAGTCGGCCCACCGGGCCAGGTGCAGCCGTACCAGAGAGGAACGGGCCTGTGCGCCGCCGTCCTCGGCCGCCCAGTCCTGGCCGTTGATGCCGTTCGCGGAGACCGACACGGTCAGGTAGCCCTGCGAGGCCAGCAGCTTCTGGTCCCTCAGATAGCCGCGGTGGCTCGGCACCGGTTGGGCGCCGCCCTTGCAGGGCCACTCCCCGGTGATGTCGGGGCCCTTGAAGCAGGTGTAGTGGCGCCCGTGCAGGAACAGCGCGAGCGGACGCCTCCCCGGAGCGCCGACCGGGGCCACGACCACCGCGTTCATCTCCACCGGCGCCGGAAAGCCCGGCAGCCGGACCGACTTCAGGTGGTACTCACCCGTCCTGGTGCGGTACGAACCGGGCTTGCCCGGATCGACGGCGTTCGCGGGCAGCGGGGCGGGCGGCCGGACCGCCGGCACGGACCCGGAGGTGCCCGGCGCGTCCAGGCGGCGTCCGCCGGACCAGACCTGGAGACCACTGAGCCCCGTCGTCCGCCGCGCGTCGAGCGGCAGCCTGAAGGTGTGCCCGTCCGCGCCGGTCCTCGGTACGCCCAACAGGCGTCCACCGGAACGGAATTCGACACGGGAGTCACCCATCGGCACCGTCCGGCCCGACCGCCATTCCAGCTGCGGTGCCGAGCGACCGCCGGTGATCCGCCACCCGGGTGGCAGCCCCCCGTCCGATGCCGTCGAAGTCCTTGCGTGTAACCGTGGTTGAGCCTGTGCGGCGACCGCCGCTCCCGGGGCTGCCCCCGCCACCGCGAGCAACGCGGCGGCGGTCACCCCTATGAACCGGGCACGGACCACTGATCCTCCTCGAACCCGAGCACGGGCGTCCCGTCCGTACCGGGAGCCCCTCGTGCCGGAGGATGGAAAGTGGAGACTGTGGGTTGCCTGTGCGGCGCAGATCAGGGATCACACCCGCGCCGGTCCCGACAGTGCACCCGAGGCGCGGAGTTCGGCGCCGCCGTGCCGCGCAGGCTTTCGGCGCCGCCGTGTCCGCGTGTTCCGCGTGCGTCCTGTACGTCCCGCGGGCCGCGCGCGTCACGTCGGCGGCGGGCATCGTCTACGCCGCGCGTGTCCTGTCCCGCCGCCGGCCGGCGCCGGCGGCCGGCGGGCGACGTACGGTCCTCAGGTCCAGGCCCGGAAGGGCTCGTCCGTCAGCTGGAAGACCGGCTCGCCGCGTACCGGGTCCTTGGCGGTCGACAACCGGACCCGGTCGCCGCTGTGGATGCCGATCGGCGGGCCCATGACCCGGCCGCGGACGACGAAGCCCTCGGCCATCTCCACCAGCGAGACGTTGCGCGCCGCGGGAGTGTTGCGGTGCACCACGGTGGAGTGCCGGACCGTGCCCATGCCCTCGCTGCGTTCCGTGCGCAACTCGCTGCCCTGACACACCGGACACAGCAGCCGGTGGTACATCGCGGTGCCGCACCAGGCGCACCGCTGGAAGAGGATGGCGTCCTTGGAGTCCGCGGCGGCGGGATCGAGAACACCCGTCACGGAACCGGCCGCCGGATACGAGACGCTTGCTGAGTGGTGGAACACGCTGTCAACTCCCTGCGCTCGGCCGGAAACCCGCGTGTCCGCAGCGAACCGGACACGCGTGTGCCGGCAGCCGTGCCACCGTGCACGCCGCACAGCGTATGGCACTGAGTGTCACTCGTAAAGGCACTCCGTACCCCCAATTTTGAGGAGCCGCACGTCAGGCGCGGCCGAGTGCCGCCTCCCACTCCTGCACCACACGCCACACGGGGGCATCCCGGCGGGAGACGAGCACCACCACGTCGTCCGGCCGCCCGGTCCGCTCACCGGCCGGTGCCGGCCCGGTCGGCGCCGGCCCCGTCGGCAGCGGTCCGGTCGGCACGGCCATGACCGGGGCGTCCGCCGTGTCGCCGAACGTCCGCTGCACGCACCCCAGCGCATGGTCCACCGCCGCGCCCGCGTCCCCCGTACCGTCGGACCGCAGCCAGGAGCGCAGGGCGTTGTTGTGCGCGGCGACGACGGCGGCCGCGATCACGTCGGCCCGCAGCGTCCCGTCGGGCCGCCCGGCGAACCGCCCGCGCAGATACCCGGCGAGCGCGCGCTCGTAGCGCCACACCACCGACAGTTCGTAGGCGCGCAGGCCGGGCACCTTGCGGGTGAGCCGGTAGCGCTGCACCGAGAAGGCCGGGTTCTCCGCGTACATCCCCAGCACCATCCGGGCCGCGTCGCACACCCGCCGCACCGGCTCGTGCTCCTCGTCGCCCGCCGCGAGGAACGCGGTCATGTCGGCCAGGCAGCGCTCGTGGTCGGGAAAGACCACGTCCTCCTTGGAAGGGAAGTAGCGGAAGAACGAGCGCCGGCCGACCCCGGCCAGCGCGACGATCTCGTCCACGGTGGTCTGCTCGTACCCGCGTTCCAGGAAGAGCTGGAAGGCCGCCGTGACCAGGGCGTCCCGCATCGGCGGCTTCGCGGTCGGGGCCGCGCTGCTGGAGCTCATGAACCGGAACGTAGCACCTGAGGGGCGTTTTCTGGCACTCAGTGCAGTGCAAGGGGGCCGATCGGGGAACTCAGTGCTGCCGAGGGAGCTCCCGAACCATGTCGACACCGAGGGACCGGGGTGAGCGGGGTGTGTAACGGGGGTGGCTGAGGTGCGCGCGAGCGGGGGCGGGGCGCGAACGGAGTGCGGGTGGGTGGGGTGCCGGGCAGGTCGGGCGTGCGCGGGCCGCACGAGTGGGTGGGGCGTGTGGGTGGAACGCGCGTGGTCGCGGCGCCCGCGACCGGCCGTGGGGGCGGTCCGAACGGCCCGTACCCAGCGACGTAACCTTTCTTCACCCACGCCGACGCCGGTCCGCCCGAGGAGATGCCGCATGCCCGCCGCCCGTCCCCGCCTGCTCTACGTCACGGACCTGGCGTACCAGGCCCGCGGGCGCCGCTACTGCGACGAGGACATCCACCTCGCCTCCCGGCTGCGCGACCACTTCGACCTGGCCCTGTGCCATCCGCGGGACGCGGCCGCGCTGATGGACGCCTTCGACGCCGTGGTCGTCCGCAACAGCGGCCCCGTGCTCGGCTACCCGAGGGAGTACGCGGACTTCCGGGCGAAGGCGCTCGCCACCGGCGCCCTGGTGTACAACCCGCTCACCGGCAAGGCGGACATGGCCGGAAAGGGGTATCTGCTCGACCTGAGCGCGGCCGGCTTCCCCGTCATACCGACCGTCGGCCGCGCCGAGGACCTGCACCGGCTGCCGTCCGCCGAGCGCTACGTGGTCAAGCCCAGGCTCGGCGCGGACTCGCTCGGCATGCGGATCGTCCCCGCCGGCCGGGTCGCCCCGCTCGCGACCGGCGACGTCCTGATCCAGCCCCGCGTCGACTTCGCCTACGAGGTGTCCTTCTACTTCGTCGACGACGACTTCCAGTACGCCCTCTACGCCCCCGACCCACGACGCCGCTGGGATCTGCGGCCCTACACGGCCACCGCCGCCGACCTCGAGTTCGCCCGGCGCTTCATCGACTGGAACGACCTCGGACACGGCGTCCAGCGCGTCGACGCCTGCCGGGCGCCGGACGGGGGCCTGCTGCTGGTCGAGCTGGAGGACCTGAACCCGTACCTGTCCCTGGAGGCGCTCCCGGAGGAGGCCAGGGACGCGTTCGCCACCGCGTTCACGGCGTCCCTGAGCCGGTTCGTGCGGTCCGCCCTCAGCCCAGCCTGACGGCGACCCGCTGGCCGGCACCCGCCGTGCCGGTCAGGTCCCCGAAGGCCAGCGTCAGGGCCGGGCCGGTGCCGGCCGAGGCGAGCGTGGCCGGTGCGGACGTCACCGCCGCGACCGCCCGCCGCCAGGTGAGCGTGAGCCGGGTGCGCATGCGCATCGGATCGCTCACCGCGATCACGGCGGTACCGTCGCTCTTCTCACTGATCATCACGCAGCACGGATCGCTCGCGGTGAGCGTTCCGGCCGTTCCGCCGGACCAGAAGTTGACGCCGGTGAAGCCGAGCGAGGGTACGGAAACCCCCTGCTGCCGGTCGCCGTTGGCGAGTACGGCCAGCCAGCCGGTGTCGGTGGCACGCGCCAGCGTGTGGGCGGCGTCCGCTCCCGGCAGGAGCTGGTAGGCGTACGACGCGTTCGCCGGATCGGTGCCGTGGTCGACGTACAGCGTCAGGTACGTGCGGTTCAGGACGTCCGTCGAGCCGCCCTTGTTGATGGCGCTCCAGCTGCCGTCGCGGGCCTCGCGCAGGGCTCGCAGCGTCGCGCCGCCGGGGAAGACGTAACCGCCGTGGCCGCCGATGTGCGCCCACCGGGCCCCGGCGAGCGTCCCAGACCAGGGACGGCCGGCGGGCTGCACCCTGCCGTCCACGAGGAACGGGGAGTTCCCGGTGGGGCCGAGGTTCCGGTTCTCGACGGTGGTCTCCACGGCGGTGCCGTCGGTGCAGGAGATGCCGGCGCCGAGGCACACGATCGTGTCGTCCAGGAAGAACCAGGACTTCCTCGCCACGAGCGTCGAGCGCAGGCCCTTGAGGTACTGCCCGACGGCGGCCCGCAGCCCGTCCGTCGCCCCGCCCACCCAGTGCACGTCCGGCTTCGCCACTCCCCAGTCACCGCCGGCGGCGTCGGCCAGCACCGTGCGCGAGACGGTCGTGCCGGGCAGCCGGTACGGGTCCACGGTGGGCCAGAACGCGTCGCTGTACTGGCCGTTGGCGAAGGTGTCGCCCCACCAGTAAGAGCATCCCCGAACCCGTGTGCCAGCCGCGCAGGTTCTCGCCGTTGCCGGTCTCGTAGTAGGTGTTCCTGCGGTCCGCCATGCTGAGCGAGGCGGCCCAGCCGGGCCGGCGGTGCGTGGCCCGCGCCATGCACGGGAACAGCCGGTGCCCGCTCGGCTCGGCGGCCGCGGTGACCGAGGTGTCGCCCTGGACGCCCTGGATGCGGGCCAGTTGTGGCAGGCCCAGTACCGGGTCGGCGAGCGGCGGGCTGTAGTGGTCGCGCTCCGTCCAGCCCTTGACCAGGGCGCGCCACCGGGCGTTCTGCGCCGCGCCCGCAGCCTGGCCGAGCAGCACGATCGAGGCGAGGATCGCGTGACCGCGCAGATGGTCGTCCTGCTGGACCCTCCCGCCGTGCGCCGTCAGTCCCCGGCTGATCGCCCGGCCCGACACACCGTCCATCACCAGGCCGTTGTAGAGGAACGGCGCCCAGGCGTGCTCCACCGCGTCGAACACGAGCCGCCGGCCGGTGTCCGTCACCTCCCAGCTGGAACCGGCCAGCAGCGCGAAGAGCAGCCCCAGCCCGCCGAGCAGCACCGCCCCGTACGAGCCGGTGTACGGCACCGACGTGTGCTGGATGAACGAGCCGTCGGCGTACAGGCCGTCGCCCGAGGTGACGTAGGGGAAGACGGGGGAGAGGGCGTCGCGGGCCAGCGCCACCTTGGGCGCGCTGCCCCCGACGACGCCGCGCAGCGCGAGCACCCGGCAGAGGTCGACGCGGTTGGCGCCGGTACTGGTCCCCGTGTAGCTCGCCACCGCGGAGTCGGGCACGAAGTGGTCCACCGCGGCGAGGTAGCGGGCGAGCTGCGCGGCGGACAGGGCGTCGTACATCAGCACGCACACGTCGAGCAGGGCCTGCGGGGCGCCGATCTGCCAGCTGTACCAGTTGCCGTAGCGGAGCTGGTCAGCGTTGTAGACGTCGTCGTGGAGATGGTCCAGGCCGGTGAGGATCGCGTCCCGCAGGGCCCCGTCCCCCATCAGGCCGGTGCCCGGCTGGCAGAAGGCCTGCGCGAGCATGCTCAGACGTACGTAACTGGTGTTCATATGTCCCGAACGGCCGTACGACTCCTGGTCGGTGTCCGGGTCGGGGGCGGCGTAGACCAGGTCGGGCCACAGGGAGCCGGCGGCCGGGACCATGGCGTCGAGGTACCGGGTCGCGGTGTCCCCGAGACCGGCGAGCCGGGACTTGAAGGGTTCGGTCGTGGGACCGAAGCCCTCGCCGAGCACCAGCGTGCGCCACCTCGCCCGGAGCGCCGGGAACTCCTCCGATGCCGAGGACTCCCCGGTGCCGAGTCCCACGGCGACGGCCGTGCCCGAACAGGCGGCCAGAAATCCACGACGAGACCAGGAAGTCGTCATGACGGCGCTTTCTAGCACGCGGTTGCACAAAAGCTCAAGAAACCCTCCCGCGTTGGGCATTTCGATCGAAAGCGGGGAGGGCGGACCGCTCGGGCGGCTGAACGGGGCCGTGGCGGCGGTCGTATCCGTGGGCGGGAACCCGGAACCCCGCACGCGGGCGCTGACAGCCGTACGCGCGGGACGGAAGGAGAACCGGATCACTGACCGGCCCCGGCGGTGATTCGCGAGCGGACCGCCGGGAACACCATGCGGGGAGCCGGGCGCAAGCGCACCCACGGACAGGGCCGGGATCCCGGACGGCGAAGGGGAGCGAAGCGGCATGACGAACACACACGGAACACCGGACAGCGGTGGCACACCGGACACCGGTGGTACGCCGGAACCCGGCGGTGCGGCGGGTCCCGAGCGCGCGGCGGGGCCCGATGGTGCTGCGCGTCCCGAGCGCGCGGCGGATCGTGGCGGAACGGCCGATCCCGGTGGTGCGGCGGGTGCCTCCGGTCACGGGGAGACGCTCGGGGCTGCCGACGTGGACGGCTTCTTCGACCCGCTGGACCCGGACATGTGCGTCGTCACGGCGGTGGCCGGTGGTGAGCGTGCCGGTTGCCTGGTCGGTTTCGCCTCGCAGTGCTCCATCCACCCGCCCCGGTACACCGTGTGGCTGTCCAAGGCGAACCACACGTACCGCGTCGCCCTGGCCGCGGAACACCTCGCCGTCCATCTGCTCGCCCGGGACCAGCGCGACCTCGCCGAACTCTTCGGTGGCGAGACGGGCGACACGGTGGACAAGTTCGCGGGGCTGGACTGGCGCGCGGGGCCCGGTGGCGCGGTGGTGCTGACGGACGTGGCGGCCTGGTTCGTCGGCACCGTCCTGCACCGCACCGACGGCGGCGACCATGTCGGCTTCGTGCTCGACCCGGTGCGCTGGGGCTCGGGCCGTTCCGGGCCGCTGCTGCGGCTGTCCGACGCGTACGGCATCGACGCCGGCCACCCGGCGGACTGAGCGGGTGCCCGGCCACGCCCGGCCCGGCACACGCCACGACCGGCGCGGCTCGGCACGCGCCACTACCAGCGCCGCCCGGCACGCGCCACGACCGGCGCGGCCCGGCACACGCCATGACCGGCCCGCCCGGTACACGCGACGCCCGGCGCGGCCCGGCGCACGCCGAGACCGGCGAGCCGATTCGGTGGCTACTCTCCCGCCTCCGGGGTGTCCTCCTCGGGCGGCATCCTGATGTCGAGCACGCACACGTCGTCCCGTCGTTCGTCGGCGAGCATCGTGCCGAGCAGCGCGTCCAGGGAGGCGGATCCGCCGCAGCCGTGGAGGAGGACCGCCTCGGCCAGCCGGGTGAAGCCGTCGTCCAGGCTCTCGCCGAGGCGCTCGATCAGACCGTCGGTGTACAGCAGCAGCCGGTCGCCGGGTTCGAGGCGCAGTTCCGCCGACTCGTAGACGGGGGCTCCGCTCGCGCCCAGCAGCATGCCGCCGGGGCGGTCGACGTAACGAGCCTCGCCGCGGCGCACCAGCAGGGGCGGGAGGTGCCCGGCCTGGGCCCAGGCCAGGATCTGCTCGTCGGGGTCGTAGCGGGCCAGGACCATGGTGGCGGTGGTCCGGCTGTCGCGGGAGTGCAGCAGCAGCTGGTTGAGCCGGGTCAGCGCCCCCGTCAGCGAGGAACCGGTGCTGACCATGCCCTTCGCGGTGAACCGCAGCTGGGCCATCGTGGCGACGGCGCCGATGCCGTGGCCCGCCACGTCACCGACCACGAACAGCGCGTCGGAGTCGGGAAGTTCGATGGCGCTGAACCAGTCGCCGCCCACATGGGTGCCGGCCTGGGCGGGCAGGTAGGCGACCTCGACGCGCAGCCCGGCCAGCCGGACGGGCTTGCTGGGCAGCGGCAGCAGAGCGTGCTGCAGCCGGGCCGCCAGCGCCCGCTCGGCCTGCAGGATCCCGCGCTGCAGCAGCATCGCGCGCTCGCTCTCCACCAGCGCCAGCTCCGCGCTGCGCTGCGCGGTGAGGTCCTGGACGAAGCCGTGCACCTCGACCGGGGTGCCGTCCGGCTCCGTGACGGCCTCGGCGACCATCCGCAGATGCCGGACGCCCTCGGGTGTCTCGACCCGGAAGGGCACGTCGAACGAGCGGGCGTCGCGGAGGAGTTCGCCGATCACCCGGGACAGGGTCTCCGCGTCCTCCGGCACGGCCAGGTCCGGCAGCTCGTCCAGCCCGAGCGGCTCCCGCGCCGAACCCCGGCCGAGCACGGCGTACGCCTGCGTGGACCAGGAGACCTCCTGGGTGATCAGGTTCCAGGTCGCCCAGCCGAGGTTCCCGAGCCGCTGCACGTCCGACAGCCGCTGCTCCTGCCGCTCCGCGGGGTCGTGCCGCAGCCAGGTCACCAGCAGGCCGTCGCCCAGCGGGGCCGCGCGTACCGAGTAGGTGGCGGTCACGGGGACACCGCCGGAGACGTCCTGGTAGACGAAGGGCTCGCCGTCGAACGGCGTGCCGGTCTCCAGTGCCCGCAGGTAGCCGTGCCACAGCGGTTCGCCCGCCACCGACGGGTAGCTCTCCAGGATGTGCTTGCCGACCATGTCACGGCCGGCCCGGCCGAACACGTCGACCGCTTCGGCGGTGGCCGCCTCGATGCGGTAGTCCGCCACCTCGCCGGAGGCGGACCGCAGCGGCTTGAGCACGATCGCGGCACCCGGCAGCGCGTCGAGCAGCGCCTGCACGGCCTGGGCGGCGCCGTCCTCGCCGGGGCGCTCCTGCGAGGCGTCGAACACCCGCAGCCGGCCCGCGCACAACCGGGCCACGGCCCGCAGCAGCTTCCGCTCGCGGGGCACGAACGGCTCGTCGGTCCGGCGCAGCACGCCGAAGGCGACGCTCGCGGTGTCTCGGGCCGGCACGGGCAGCCAGGCACGGGTGGGCCACCGCTCGGGCGGGTTGCCGATCAGCAGGTACCGGGCGCTGTCGGAGGGAAGGTCCTCCAGCCAGCGCGGCTCGCCCGTGCGCAGGGCGTCGACCGCGGACATCCCGCTCAGCGGGGGCACGTGCCGCCACTGGGCGGCGAGGGTGGGGTCGAGGCCCGCGTGCCCGATCAGTCCGAGGCCGCCCTCGGGCAGCCGCTCGTACAGCATCACGGCGTCGGCGCGGACCTCGGACCTGAGGTGTTCCAGCAGGCATCCGGCCAGCTCCTGCGGCGACTCGACCCGGACCAGGTCCCGGCCGATGTGCCCGAGCACCTCGGCCATGTCCACGGTGCCGGCGGGGGCGGTCTCCCAGGAACCGACGGCGCCGGGCAGCCCCGCGGGCGCCGGCGGTGCCGCGCCGAACAGCTGCTCCGTGGGCGGCGGCAGGGCGCCCAGGGTGAGCCAGCACTGTTCGAGGAGGGTGCGGCTGCCGTCCTTCGCGCGCCTCAGCAGTTCCTCGTGGGCCGCGTCCGGGGCACATCCGGTGATCGCCATCAGCACGCCCTTGGCCCGCTCCAGGACCGCCGACGTGGCGGCCAGATCCCGCAGCCGTTCCATCTCCGCGCGCTGCCGGGCGACCACCTTGGCCAGCGCCGCCAGGTCGGCGCCGGTGCCGGGCTCCATCGGGGACAGGGGCTCGCTCGTCACCCGACGAGCATTGCACACCTTGGCCCGCTGGATCACTCGTGCGCAGGGCCGGGCTCCGTGGCCGCCGCGTGGGATCGGGGAGCGGGCTCCGGCAGGGGCGTGGACGGCCGGGGGCGGTTCCCCGGCGAGCGGGTGCGCATCCCCGGTCGAAGGCCCGCCGGGAGGGGCGTGCACGGCCGGGACGGACCCCGCGAGGGGGTGGGTCTGCCGGTCGAAGGCCCGTCGGGAGGGGCGTGCACGGCCGGAACGGACCCCGCGAGTGGGTAGATGTACCGGTCGACGGCCCGTCGGGAGGGCGTGGACGGGGACGGCCGGGGGCGGCTCCCCGGGGTCGGCGGGGAGCGCCGGATCACCGGCCCGTGGTGCGGCCGACGAGCGCCTCGGTGACGGCGCGGACGCTGCGCGCGATGTGCTGCAGCTGGAGGACCTCGGCCGCGTACAGCTTGATGGTGTGCTCGATGACGGACTCGGGCAGCCCGAGCACCGGCAGTTCGGCCCGTGCGGTCTGCAGCGCGGTGCGCGCCACCCGGATCTCCTGCTGGACCTGGATCTGCGCGTGCCGGGCGAGCAGGACGGGGTGCCGGATCATCGCCGGGTAGCTGGCATAGCGCGCGGGGATCAGTTCGCGCAGCCACTTGGCCGCCGAGCGCTCCCAGTCGTAGCTGCCCGGCGTCTTGACCTGACAGGGCCAGTCTGGACTGATGCGCGTGCTGGTCAGAGGCATGATCATCGCTTCCGGTGTGCGGCGTCGTGAGGGTGGTCCGACGGGTACGGGGCGGTCCCGGCCTAGGGGATGGCCGGGACCGCCACGGACGCGTCGCGCAGACGACGCGCCCCGGTACACCCCGGGCGCCGACGTGGGTAGGGGACGGCGGCTGAGGGTGTCCGTGAGGTGCCCCCGGGCGTCGGGAACCGGTGGTGCGTGCGCATGGGCGGTCCGTCGGCTTTCTCGGGGCGGTGCGGGCGGTGAGTCCACAGGGGCGGAACGCGCCTGGAGTGAGACCGGCGTGATCCGTGAGCAGTATTTATATATGCCGATCGCTTTGCAAGAGGTATGAAAACATTCATGCGCGATTTGGGGTGAATGATCCCCGTCCAGGGGGTCGGGCACCGCAAGATCTTCACGATCGCGCGGCGCGCACGGAAGGATCGGCCGACCGGGCGACCGGCCGTCCCGGTCAGTCCTTGAGGAAGAACTGGTGCTGGTCCGAGAGCTGTTCGTACTTCTCCAGGCGGGCCTGGGTGCGCTCCGGATCGGCGTCGGTCATCGCCTGCAGCAGCGCCGAGGTGAGCACGCCCGCCGCGGCGTAGGAGTCGAAGACCAGCCGTGAGCCGGTGCCGGTCGCGAAGGCGACGTCTGCTTCCTCGGCCAGCGGCGCGAGCGTCAGGTCGGTCACCAGGGCGACCTTCAGACCGGCCCCGCGCGCCACCCGGATCGCCTGCAGCGTCTCCTGGGAGTGCCGGGGCATCGCGAACGCCAGCACCCAGCTGCCGCCCGCCTCGCGGGCCTGCAGCAGCGCGTCGTAGGCCACGCTGCCGCCCCGGGTCACCAGCCGCACATCCGGGTGGATCCGGCGGGCGGCGTAGCCGAAGTACTCGGCCAGCGACTCCGAGATGCGCAGCCCCAGCACGGTCAGCGGGGTGGAGCGGGACAGCTCGCGGCCCACCCGGATGACCCGGTCGGGGTCGGCGAAGTCGCGCCGCAGGTTCTCCAGGTTCTCGATCTCGGCGTCCACCGCGGCCTGCAGTTCGTTGGCGCGGTCCTCCTCGCCGGGCCCGCCGGCGAGCGTGCTGAGCGCGATCGACTGGAGCCTCTCCCGCAGCGCGGGGTAGCCGCTGAAGCCGACGGCGGCCGCGAAACGCGTGACGGAGGGCTGACTGACCCCGACCCGGTCCGCCAGCTCGGTGATCGACAGGAACGCGGCCTCGGTGATGTGCTCGATCAGGTACTGGGCGATGCGCCGCTGTCCCGGCGACAGACGGGGCCTGTCGAAGAGTTCCCTGAGCCGGGAGGTCGGCGCGGCCTCGGCCTCGGGCGCGGTCTTGCCCGACGTGATCGCTGACGCCTGTGCGCGGGCCTGCTGCGGCGAGGGCACCGGTCCGCCTCCTTTGTCTCCCACGAGCACTCAACATAGCTCACCGGCCGCCGTGACCAGGGGGTTGAGGCGCCGGGCTCACCTCCGGTAGAGGCTGATCGAATGGCCGACCTCGTCGATCGGCCGGCTGTTGCCGATCAGTCCGGCCAGCTTCCCGCGCGCCTTGGCGACGGCCGAGTCCGACACGACCAGCAGCCCGTGCACCCGCCCGTCCGGCACCGTGCGCGGGTCGGCGGCGTGGATGCCGTAGTACGACGGGACGCCGGCGCCCTTGTACACCAGCCACACCCGCTCGCCGGGGTAGCGCTGCCGCAACCGGTCCGCCAGCCGGCCCAGGTCCTGGCCCCAGTCCACGTTGGAGTCGTGCAGCAGACGATGGGTGTGCGCCGGACCGCCGAACGCCTCGTTGGCGTACGGCAGGTAGTAGGGGAACGTGCGCAGCGAACTCACCGCCGCGAACAGCACCAGCACACCGGCCCACTGCCGGGGTGACACGCGCGCACCGGCCCACCGCCCGCCCGGCACGCGCACACCCGCCCACCGCCCGCCCGGGACGAGCACGCAGGCCGCCGTCACCGCGAGGAACACCGGGACGAACAGCGCGTACCGGGTCCCGAAGTCCCGCGCCCCCGTCATCGCCGCCGCCAGCAGGGTCAGGGGCGGCAGCAGCAGATAGGGCGCCGCAACCCGCAGCCGCCGTACCGCCACGAGCGCCACGGCACCGGCCGCGCCCAGGGCCAGCAGCCCGAGCGGCGTCTTCACCAGCAGGGCGGCAGGCAGGTAGTACCAGCGCGAACCGGTGTACAGGTGCCCGAAGAGATAGCCCTGCCACGGGTAGTCCTCCAGGCCGAACTGCACCCGCATACCGGCCCGGTAGGCCTCGGGCACGGGCAGCAGGTCCACCAGCCGCCCGCGCGTCCCGTGGACGGCCGGGACCGGTTCGGCAGGGGTGAAGCGCAGCCGCGGATCGACCGCGAGGTACGCGGCCCAGACGACCGCCACCGCCACGAGCGCCACGACCGCGGCGCCCGCGAACACCGACAGCGCCGTCCGCCGCCGGCCCCCGGGCAGACCCGCGAGGCCCGGCAGCGCCTTGCCGCGCCGCAGCGCGGCCCGCACGGACAGGACCGCCAGCGCCAGGAGCACCGGCACCGCGGCCAGGGCGCTCATCTTGGTCGCCACGGCCGCCCCGAGAGCGGCACCGGCGAGCGGGAGGTACCGGCCCGGCCGCTCGCGCGCCCGCCAGGTCAGCCAGGCCGACGTCAGCACGAACCCGGCCGCCGGCAGGTCCAGCGTGGCCAGCGAACCGTGCGCGATCACATCGGGCGAGAAGGTGTACAGCGCGAGCGCCAGGAGACCGCCGGCCGTGCTCGTCAGCGCACGGGCGAAGGCGAGGACGACCAGCCCGAACAGCAGGGTCAGCGCGATCACCGGCAGCCGCGCCCACAGCAGCAGCCGCCCGGGATCGTTGCCCGACTCGTAGAGCAGATGCCGGCCCACGCCCCCCTGGGTGCCGGTGTACGACGGGTCGTAGTGCGGGTTCGCCACCGCCACACCGGCCGCGATCAGCAGCTTGCCGAGCGGCGGGTGCTCGGGGTTGTAGCGCAGGCGGTGCTCGTGCAGATAGTCCGTGGCCGTCGCCACGTACACGGGCTCGTCGATGGTGGGCGTCTGCTGTACGGCCGTGGTGACCATCGCCACCGCCATCTGCGCCAGCAGCAGCGCCACCAGCAGGGGCACGGGCCACCGCCGGCGGCGGCGCGGGCCGGCGGCGGGCCGGGCCGGGGAGGTCCGGGCCGGGGAGGTCCGGGCCGCGCGGGGCCCTGTCGTCCGCCGGGCAGGAGCCGTGACCCTGCCGGCGAGGACCGCACGGGTCAGGACCGTGTGGTGTTCGCGTGCCATCGTCCGCCCCGCGGTGCCACCCGGCCGCGCACCCGATGAGGGCGCCGGAGCCGGATCACGGCCCCGTCGCGTCCCACCGCAGCAGCCCCGCGGGCGTCACCGCATCACGAGTCGTACCGGCAGACCCTCTGCCGTGCCCACGGATACGGCCCGCGCCCCGCCGGAGTTCACCGAGGGGGCCGTGTCTCAGCCGTGGCCGTGCTCGCCGTGCTCCGGGCGCCGGTCCGCCGGCACGGTGTGCGGCACCGGCAGCGCGCCGGCCGGTACCACCAGGTCCGCCCGCCCCCGGGTCGCCGCCACCAGATCGGCATTGCGCTGATCGGTGCCCAGCACCCACGCCACGGCGGACTCGTGATCCTTGCCGAACTCCTCGTGCCGGGCCACCAGCCGGCGGATCCGCTCGTCCTCCGCCGTCTCGCAGAACCACACCTCGTCCAGGCACGGCCGCACCCGGCCCCACGAACCCTCCTGCAGCAGAAGGTAGTTGCCCTCCGTCACCACCAGGCGCACCGACGGCGGCACCGCGATGGCGCCGGCGAGCGGCTGTTCCAGCACCCGCTCGAACCCGGGCGCGTAGACCACCTCGTCGGTGTCCTCGTGCAGCCGTCTCAGCAGCGCCGCGTAGCCGGCCGCGTCGAAGGTGTCCGGTGCGCCCTTGCGGTCCCGGCGGCCCAGCCGGTCCAGCTCGGCGTCGGCCAGATGGAAGCCGTCCATGGGCACGTGCGCCACCCGGGGCGGATCACCGTCGTCGAGGGCACGCACCAGGTGTTCGGCGAGTGTCGTCTTGCCGGAACCCGGGCTGCCCGCGACACCCAGAACGGCCCGCCGGCCGTCCCGGGTCAGGGCACGGGCACGGGTGAGGAGATCGTCGAAGGTCAGTGCCACAGGGGCCAGTGTGACACCGACGGGCCCCGGCGGATCCTCGGCCCCGTCCCCGCGGTCCGCCGAGAAACGCGGCCGGTGTGCTGTGCGCCACTCACTGGACCGCTCCGCGCGGGGAACAGTGCTGGGTATGACTCAGCTCGGTCTGCCCGACGGAATCCAGGCCTGTCTCTTCGACCTCGACGGTGTCGTCACCAAGACGGCCGTCGTGCACGCGGCCGCCTGGAAGGAGACTTTCGACGCGTTCCTGCGCGACTACGAGGGCGAGCAGGGGCGGCCGTTCGACCCGGCCGCCGACTACGACGAGTACGTCGACGGACGCCCCCGCGCCGACGGCGTCCGGGCCTTCCTCGCCTCACGCGGCATCCGCCTCCCGGAGGGCACCCCCGGCGATCCACCGGACGCCCGCACCGTGCAGGGTCTCGGCAACCGGAAGAACGACCTGCTCCTGGAGAAGATCCGCACCGGCGGTGTGGAGGCCTACGAAGGCACCCTGCGCTACCTGGAGGCGGTCCGTGCCGCGGGACTGCGCACGGCGATCGTCTCCTCCAGCGCCAACTGCCGGGACGTACTGCGCTCGGTGGGCGCCGAGCACTTCTTCGACGTCCGCATCGACGGCGTGGTGGCCGCCGAGCGGCGGCTGCCGGGCAAACCGCACCCCGACACCTTCCTCGCCGCCGCCCGCGACCTGGGCGTCGAGGCCTCCCGGGCGGCCGTCTTCGAGGACGCGCTGGCGGGCATGGACGCGGGCCGCTCGGGCGCGTTCGGGTACGTCGTCGGCCTGGACCGCGTGGGACAGAGCGACGCGCTGTACGCCCACGGCGCGAACATCGTCGTCAAGGACCTCGCCGAGCTGGGAGGCGAGCAGTGATCACCGAGCGGTCGTACGCCGTGGAACCGTGGACCGTGCGGGAGACCGCCCTCGACCTGGACGTCCTCGCCCAGAGCGAGTCGGTGTTCGCCCTGTCCAACGGTCACGTCGGCTGGCGCGGCAACCTGGACGAGGGCGAACCGCACGGCCTGCCCGGCAGCTACCTCAACGGGGTGCACGAGGTGCACCCGCTGCCGTACGCGGAGGCCGGTTACGGCTACCCGGAGTCCGGCCAGACGGTCATCAACGTGACCAACGGCAAGGTCCTCAGGCTGCTGGTGGACGACGAGCCGTTCGACCTGCGCTACGGCCGGCTCGTCGCCCACGAGCGGGTGCTGGACATGCGGCGCGGGGTGCTGGAGCGGACCTGCGAGTGGACCTCACCGGCCGGGTCCACCGTCCGGGTCCGCTCGACCCGGCTGGTGTCGCTCACCCAGCGCGCGGTGGCCGCCGTGGCGTACGAGGTGGAGGCGGTCGGCAGCCGCAGCCGGGTGGTGATCCAGTCCGAGCTGGTCGCGAACGAGAGCCTGCCGGAGCCGAGCGGCGACCCGCGGGCCGCGATGGCGCTGAAGTCCCCCCTGGAGCAGGAGGACCACTTCGCCTCCGGCAACCGGCTGCGGCTGGTGCACCGTACCCGGCGCAGCGGCCTCAGGGTGGCCGTCGCCGCCGACCACGTCGTCACCGGCCCCGAGCGCACCACCACCCGCAGCGAGAGCGGCATCGACGTGGCCCGGCTGACCGTCACCTCCGTGCTGCAGCCCGGGCAGAGGCTCAGGGTGGAGAAACTGGTCGCCCACGGCTGGTCCGGTGCCCGCTCGCTGCCCGCGATGGCCGATCAGGTCGACGCCGCGCTCGCGGCCGCCGGGCACGACGGCTGGCAGGGCCTGCTGGCGGACCAGCAGGCCTGTCTGGACGACTTCTGGGCCCGCGCCGACGTCGAGGTGGAGGGCGACGAGGAGATCCAGCAGGCCGTACGGTTCGCGCTCTTCCACGTCCTGCAGGCCGGGGCCCGGGCCGAGCAGCGCGCGATCCCGGCCAAGGGGCTGACCGGCTCCGGGTACGACGGGCACGCCTTCTGGGACACCGAGATGTTCGTGCTCCCGCTCCTCACCCACACCGCTCCCGCGGCCGTCGCGGAGGCGCTGCGCTGGCGGCACAACACCCTGGACGAGGCCCGGGAACGCGCCGCCCAGCTCGGGCTCGGCGGGGCCGCCTTCCCCTGGCGGACCATCGGCGGCTCGGAGGGGTCGGCCTACTGGCCGGCCGGCACGGCCGCCTTCCACGTGAACGCCGGCATCGCCGACGCCGTCGTGCGGTACGTGGAGGCCACCGGCGACGCCGACTTCCAACGGACGGCCGGCGTGGAGCTGCTGGTGGAGACGGCCCGGCTGTGGCGGTCGCTGGGCCACCACGACAGCCACGGCGTCTTCCACCTCGACGGCGTCACCGGCCCCGACGAGTACAGCGCGGTCGCCGACGACAACACGTACACCAACCTCATGGCCCGGCAGAACCTGCTCGCCGCCGCCGACGCCGTCGAACGCCATCCCCGCGAGGCGGAGCGGCTCGGCGTGGACGGGGAGGAGAGCGCGGCCTGGCGGGACGCCGCCGACGCCATGCACATCCCCTACAACGACGAACTCGGCGTCCACGAGCAGCACGCCGGCTTCACCCGCTACCAGCGCTGGGACTTCGCCGGCACCCGCCCCGACCAGTACCCGCTGCTGCTGCACTTCCCCTACTTCGACCTCTACCGCAAGCAGGTCGTCAAGCAGGCCGACCTGGTGCTGGCCATGTACACGTGCGGCGACCATTTCGACGAGGAGCAGATCGCCCGCAACTTCGCCTACTACGAGCCGCTGACCGTACGCGACTCCTCCCTGTCCGCCTGCTGCCAGGCCGTCATCGCAGCCCAGGCGGGCCATCTCGGGCTCGCCTACGCCTACACGACCGAGGCCGCGCTGATGGACCTGCACGACCTGGAGCACAACACCCGGGACGGGCTGCACATCGCCTCGCTGGCCGGTACCTGGATGGCGCTGGTGGCCGGCTTCGGCGGTATGCGCCGCGACGGCGACCGGCTGCGCTTCGCACCCCGGCTGCCCGAGCGGCTCAGCCGGCTGGCCTTCAACGTCCAGTTCCGCGGGCGCCGGCTGCGGGTGGACATCGGCGCCGACAAGGTCACGTACGCCCTGCTGGACGGGCCGCCGCTGACCCTGCACCACCACGGCGAGCCGCTGACGGTGAGCCCCGACGACCCGGCCGTACGGACGCTGCCCCCGGCCCCGCGCCGCCCCACCCCGCAGCAGCCACCGCATCGCGCACCGAACGGCGGCTGAGCGCACGGCTGAACACGCGGCGGCCCGCCGGGCGGGGTGGTCCGATGGGCGGGGTGGTGCGCCGGGCGGGGTGGTCCGATGGGTGCGCTGGGGCCGACGATCGGCTGTGGCTGTGGCTGTGGCTGTGGCTGTGGCTGTGGCTGTGGCTGTGGCGGCCGTCGGCCTGTGGCCTGGGTGGCGGTAGCGGTGGTGGCCGGGGCGCCGGTGACGGCCGTGACCGTGGCAGCGGTGGTGGTGACAGGGGAGTGCGCGCCGGGACGTCTCAGGCGCCGTTCTCCGCGAGCAGTTCGCGCAGCGCCTGCGCCTCCTCGGCACTCAGCGCGGTCACGAACTGCTGGAGCGCCGCGATCGGATCGGGACCCCGGTCCAGGGCCTCGCGCATCGCCCCGGCGGTCAGCTCGGCCGCGTTCTTGGCCGGCCGGTACGCGCCGCGCCGCCCGTCGGCGTCCCGCAGCACCAGCCCTTTGTCGTACAGCCGCGTCAGGATCGTGTGAACCGTGTTGTACGCGAGTCCGCCACCGATCTCGGCCTGGACCTGCGCCGGGGTCAGCGGCCGCTCGGCGGCCCAGAGAGCGGCCAGCACCGTGCCCTCCAGCTCCCCGGCGCTGCGCCTCACCGCCCTGCCGCGGGCCCCTGTGCCAGCCATGCGTCAACCTTACAGCGCGTAGGGCCGACGGCCGGATGACCGTTCCGTGGGGGAGGGGCCGGACCGGGCCGCCACGGTGGGGCTTTCCGTCCCCGTGGGCAAGGGCTGCCAAGCCTTTTACGGCGAACGGGTTGCAAGTGCGGCACGGATGACACAAGGCTGGTTGCAGCCGCAGCCGCAGCCGCAGCCGCAGCCGCAGCCGCAGCCGCAGCCGCAGCCGCAGCCGCAGCCGCAGCCGCAGCCGCAGCCGCAGCCGCAGCCGCCGAAGGAGGCCGCGCGCCGCCCGAGGACGGCCGCCCCTGATTCCGCTCCGCACCTCCCCGCTCGGTCCGGGACCACACCCGGCCCGACACCGCGTCCGTGGCTGACGCGGCGGGAGCGGATCGGGGGCGGCGCGACGGCGGGCCGGCCGAGCGGTCCGCCGACCGGCCGGTTCGCTTGCCGAACGAGCGGTGCGGCCGGCCGACCGCTTCTGGTGCCTGAGGGGTTAATGATCCGCCTGCGGGAAACGCGGACCGGGACCGCACGCGAGCCGACGAGGAGGCGACGATGAGCGACCCGCAGGCCGAGCAGACCCCGATGGCGGACGACGTCTACCAGCCCACCGGTACCAACGAGGAACAGGAGGACGCCGCGCCCCTGGACCTGCAGGACGCGGTCGACGAGCGCGACTACGACGACGTCCTGGACGAGGGCTACTCGCCGCCCGAGCGACCGCTGGGCGTCACCCGGCACGGCACCACCGCCGGCGAGCAGCACGAGGGGGAGTCCCTGGACGAGCGGCTCCGCCAGGAGGTGCCCGACACGGGCGTACCGGCCGGTGACGGGATCGGCGACCTGCCCGGCGGCGAGGGCGAGCCGGTCGACCCCGAGGCCGGCGAGGCCCGCGCGGGCCGCCTGGTCGCCCCGGACGCGGGCGCCCACCCCGACACCGTCAAGGAGGAGGTGGCGGAGGACGTCGGCATCGACGGTGGAGCGGCGGGGGCGGAGGAAGCGGCCATGCACGTGGTGCCGGACGAGCCGAGCCTGCCCGAGTGAGCCGGCCCGAGTGAGACGGCCCGAGTGAGCGGGCCTGACTGAGCCGGCCGGGCTCGGCTGTGGGGCGCGGCGGCGCTGCACCGCGCCCGGTGGCGCAGAAGGCGGGGGAGTCGGCTTCCCCGTCGATCCAGCGTGAGGCGGCACGGGGTCCGTGGCCGACGCCGTCCCCGCACCTCGGGACGACCGGACCCCCCGCACCCCGGGACGACCGGATCGCCGGTGCCGGGGTGCTGGAGGGCCGCCGTGGATTCAGGGATCCTCGACGCGGCGGCCGGCCGGGCGGCGCGCCCGGCCGGCCGTCCGGTCCCGCCCGTTCGTCTCCTCGATTTCCCCCGGACCGCCCTAGGGCAGCAGCTTCTCGACGGCCGCCAGGCCCTCGGTCTCCAGCTTGTGGCGCGCCCACTCGAGGGCCTTCGGGGTGACGTCCCTGCCCGCCGCCATCACCAGGTCCTCGGGGGTCACGTCCCGCGAGGGAGCGGTGTGGAGCAGAGCGTCCGGGGTGTGGTGGTCGTCGGACGACCGGGATTCCTCGGGTGTGGATGTCGACATGTTGCCTCCTCCTCGGTCCGGATGACCGCATCCGTGCCGGTGCCCTCCGAACGGAGCACACCCTTACCATGGCCCGCCTCGACGCGCCCTGCATCTTCAGGCACCTTCCCAGCGGGTGAGGAGCGCCTGCCCACGCCAGACGGAAGCACTCGCTCCTAAGCTGGAAACACCCGCACCACGGACCGGGAGGCCGCCCATGGCCGAGACGCCGTTCCCCGAGGACCCGTCGCACAACCCCCGCTACCTGCCCATCGCCGAACACGGACTCATCGGTGACCTGCGCAGCGTCGCACTGGTCGGCAGCAACGGCACGATCGACTGGTACTGCAGCCCCTCGTTCGACGCGCCGAGCGTCTTCGCCGCGATCCTGGACGCCGAGCGCGGCGGCCGCTTCGAGCTGGCCGCCGCCGTACGCGCGCGCTCCAAGCAGTTCTACTTCCCCGACACCAACGTGCTGATCACCCGGTTCTTCACCGAGGACGGCGTCGGCGAGGTGCAGGACTTCATGCCGGTCGGCGCCGAGGCGTCGGGCGAGACGGGCCGGCACCGGCTGATCCGGCGCGTGGTGTGCGTACGCGGCACCGTCCCCTTCCGGGTCCTGGTCGCACCGCGCTTCAACTACGGCGCCGACGAACACACCCTGAGCGGCTCGGACGGCATGGTCGTGTTCGAGGCGCCCCACCAGTCACTGGCGCTCACCTCCACCGTCGCCCTGGAGTGCGACGCCCGCGACGCGCGCGCCGACTTCAAGCTCGGCGAGGGCGAGTCCGCGGTGTTCGCCCTCGACCAGGTCGACGGCGCGGTGGCCCCGCGCGGCTGCGCCCACGCCGAGGCCGAGCAGCAGTTCAACGCCACGGTCGCCTACTGGCGGCGCTGGCTCCACCAGTCCCGTTACCGGGGCCGCTGGCGCGAGATGGTGCACCGCTCCGCCCTCACCCTGAAGCTCCTCACCTACGCCCCCACCGGAGCCATCGTCGCCGCGCCCACCACCAGCCTGCCGGAACAGCTCGGCGGCGAGCGCAACTGGGACTACCGGTACGTGTGGGTGCGCGACGCCGCCTTCGCCGTCTACGCGCTGCTGCGGCTGGGCTTCAGCGGCGAGGCCGAGGCGTTCATGCGGTTCCTCACCCTGCACATCAGCCCGGGCTCGGGCGACGGCACCGGCCCGCTGCAGATCATGTACGGCATCGACGGCCGCGCCGACCTGCCGGAACGGGAACTTCCGCACCTGGAGGGCTACCACGGCTCCGCACCCGTCCGGGTCGGCAACGCCGCCGCCGGCCAGCTCCAGCTGGACATCTACGGCGCCCTGATCGACTCCATCTACCTCTACGACAAGTGGGCCCAGCCCATCTCCAGCGGTCAGTGGGACGACGTGTGCCGGCTGGTCGACTGGGTGTGCGGCAACTGGGACCAGCCTGACGAGGGCGTGTGGGAGACCCGCGGCGGCCGCAAGGACTTCCTGTACTCCCGCCTGATGTGCTGGGTGGCCGTCGAGCGGGCCATCCGGCTCGCCAACCGGCGCGGCCTGCCCGCCGACCTGCGCCACTGGCAGCATGCCCGCGACACCATCTACCGGCGGATCATGGACCGCGGCTGGTCCGAGCGCCGCGGCGCCTTCGTGCAGACCGTGGACGGGGACGTGCTCGACGCCTCGCTGCTGATGATGCCGCTCGCCAAGTTCATCGCCCCCACCGACCCCAAGTGGCTGTCCACCCTGGACGCCCTCACCGAGGACCTGGTCTCCGACTCCCTCGTCTACCGCTACGACCCGCAGGCCAGCCCCGACGGCCTGCGCGGCGACGAAGGCACCTTCTCCATCTGCTCGTTCTGGTACGTCGAGGCACTGGTGCGGGCCGGCCGGATCGACGAGGCCCGGCTGGCCTTCGAGAAGATGCTCACCTACGCCAACCATCTCGGCCTGTACGCCGAGGAGATCGGCCGCACCGGTGAGCAACAGGGCAACTTCCCCCAGGCGTTCACCCATCTGTCGCTGATCAGCGCCGCGTTCAACCTGGACCGCGCCCTCGGCTGAACGGCACGGAGCGTCCCCGTCCCGCAACGGCTGTCACCGCACCGTCACAGCCGCCGCGGGCACCACAACCACCCCCGCCGCTGCCCGGTCGAACCCTGCGTCGACACCGACCGATCGACTCACGCAGCGTCAACCACCCACGGGGTAACGGACATGAACAGCACCACCCGTCGCACCGCAGGCTCCGCCGCCGTCACCGCGGCGTCCTTCCTGCTGCTGACCTCGGCGGCCGTCCTCGCCGCCCCGTCCGCGTTCGCGGGCGTACCCGGCGGCACCACGGCAGCCGACCGCAACAGCGACTTCAACGGGGACGGCTACACCGACCTGCTCGTCGGCGTCCCCGACGGCACCGTCGACGGCAGGGAGGGCGCCGGATACGTCACCGTCCAGTACGGTGCCCCCAACGGCGTCGGCACCGGCGCCACCGTCCCCAGAGGGCATGTCCAGGCCGTCAGCCAGTCCACCGCGGGCGTACCCGGCGACTCCGAGGCCGGGGACCGCTTCGGGCAGGCCGTGGCCACCGGAGACCTCGACGGCGACGGCTACGACGACGCGGTCGTCGGCGCGCCCGGTGAGGACGAGGACGGCACCGAGGACGCGGGCCGGGTGACCGTCCTGTACGGCTCGAAGGACGGTCTCGGTGCCGAGCAGACCGCCTCGCTCACCGCCGCCCGGCCCACCGCGCGTGCCCGCTTCGGCCTGGCGGTGACCGCCGCCCGGTTCACCGGCGACGTCGACGCCGACCAACTGGTGGTGCTCGACCGGAACACCGGCCCGAACGTCTTCACCTGGCACGCCGGTGTCCTGCGGCAGGTGGGCACCCCGCACTCCACCGGCCACGCGCTGCAGAACGCCTACGTCACCACCGGGGACTACGACCACAACGGCTTCGCCGACCTGGTCGTCTCCGGCTACAGCCCCGACGACGACTACGCCAAGGGCTGGTCGGCGTACTACCCGGGCGGCCCCGAGGGGCTCTCCTACGGGCGGGACCTGCACGGCGGTCTCGGCTCGGCCTCCGGCGACATCGACGGCGACGGCTACGACGACCTCGTGGTCGGCCAGCTGAGCGCCGTCGACGAGGCGGCCGGGGACGCGAACGCCCCCGGCGGTCTGGTCGGCGTCTACTACGGCGGCGAGGACGGACCGGCCGGCACCCAGGGCCCCGGCACCGCCCCGCAGTGGTGGTCGCAGAACTCCCCGGGCGTGCCGGGCACCGCCGAGAAGGGCGACGCCTGGGGCAACGACCTGTCGGTCGCCGACGTCGACGGCGACGGCCGCGCCGACCTCGCGGTCGGCGCGCCCGGCGAGGACGTGGGGACCGTCGCCGACGCGGGCGCCGTCTGGCTGCTGCGCGGCTCCCGCGAAGGCCTCACCGGCACCGGTGCCCAGTCCTTCGACCAGAACACCGCCGGTGTCCCCGGCACCGCCGGGGCCGACGACTCCTGGGGCGCCCAGGTACGGCTCGCCGACACCGACGGCGACGGCCGCGCCGAACTCCTGGCCGGCGCGCCGGGCGAGAACACGGGCGACGGAGCGCTCTGGCTGCTGCCCGCGAGCCGCAGCGGACTGCTCGCCGACGGCTCCTGGTCCTACGGCGCCGGCGCCCTCGGCGGCACGGCTCACGGTGCTCGCTTCGGCACGGTGATCGACGAGTAGAAGGAGCCGCGCGACGGGCTGTGTGCCCGTAGACCGCCCGGGTACCCGGGGCCTCCGAACGCTGAATCGGCACACGGCCGGCAGAAGGAGGAGCCCCGGATGACCAGCACCAGCGAGACCGGCGACGTCACCGGCACCCGCGACAGGGACTACAACCTGATCTGGTACGTCGAGGCGTGCCTGAGCAACGCCCTGCGTCTGGAGCAGTACATCCAGGACGCCGAGCGCGAGAAGGACACCGAGGTCGCGGACCTGTTCCGCAAGGCCCAGGCGGACAGCCGCAAGGGCGCCGAACTCGGCAAGCAGCTGCTGCGCGCCCGCCTCACCAGCGGCTGACCGTCGTACCTGCTCGGGCTGGCCGCCT
>NZ_JBEOTD010000018.1:0-98640 GCF_040426375.1 Streptomyces sp. NPDC096012 | reverse complement strand
CTCGCCAGCGGCTGACCGTCGTCCCCGCTCGGGCTGGCCGTCGTACCCGCTCGGCCGACCGTCGCCTGCTCAGGCCGACCGCCTCACCAGTGGCTGACCGTCGTACCTGCCCGGGCTGACCGTCGTACCTGCTCGGGCTGGCCGCCTCGCCAGCGGCTGACCGTCGTCCCCGCTCGGGCTGGCCGTCGTACCCGCTCGGCCGACCGTCGCCTGCTCAGGCCGACCGCCTCACCAGTGGCTGGCCGTCGTACCTGCCCGGGCTGGCCGTCGTACCTGCCCGGGCTGACCCTCGTACCCGCTCGGGCCGACCGGGAACGCGCTACGGGTCCGCGGACCGGGCCCCCGCCGGCCCCGCGGGCCGGAACTGGCGACCTGCCCGGGGGACCGGCAATCCGGTACCGGCCCGGCGGACCACGGACGCCCGCGGTCGCCGCACGGCCGGTCGTCCCCGACGGCCGTGGCGAACGCGGCGAACACCGCGCCGCGATCCGCGGGCCCCTCGTCGTCCCCGGGGACCGGGCGGACCTGGGACACCCGCCGTCGCCTCAACACCCGTGCGCGACGGGCCTGGACACCGGGCGGCTGCTCAGGGCAGCGGCTGCTCCGCCCAGATGATCTTGCCCTGGCGGGTGTAGCGGGTACCCCACCGCTCGGCCAGCTGCGCGACCAGGAACAGCCCCCGGCCGCCCTCGTCGGTGCTCGCCGCGTACCGCAGGTGCGGCGAGGTCGTGCTGCGGTCGGAGACCTCGCAGATCAGTGTGCGCTCACGCAGCAGCCGTACCCCGATCGGACCGCGCCCGTAGCGGATGGCGTTGGTCACCAGCTCGCTCAGGATCAGCTCCGTGGCGAAGGCCTGCTCGTCCAGACCCCAGTCGGCCAACTGCCGGGCCACCGACGCCCGCACCCGCGACACGGCCGCCGGATCGGACGGCACCTGCCACTGCGCCACCCGGTCCGCGCCCAGCACCCGGGTGCGGGCCACGATGAGTGCCACGTCGTCGCTCGGCCGGTTCGGCAGCCGGTCCAGCACTCTGCGGCAGGTCTCCTCCGGGGAGGCACCCGGCGCGCGGCGCAAGGCGTCGCCCAGCAGCTCCAGCCCCTCGTCGATGTCCCGTTCCCGGTCCTCCACCAGCCCGTCGGTGTACAGCACCAGCCGGCTGCCCTCCGGCAGCTCCAGCTCGGCCGTCTCGAACGGCAGCCCGCCCAGGCCCAACGGCGGACCCGCGGGCAGGTCGACGAACTCCACGCCGCCGTCGGGACGCACCAGCGCGGGCGGCGGATGACCGGCCCGGGCCATGGTGCACAACCGGGACACCGGGTCGTAGACGGCGTACAGACAGGTCGCCCCCGTGACCACGGCGCCGCCCTCCGGCGGGGTCTCGTCCTGGTCGATCCGGCCCACCAACTCGTCCAGCAGACCCAGGAGTTCGTCGGGCGGCAGGTCGAGCGACGAGAAGTTGTGCACGGCCGTGCGCAGTCGCCCCATGGTCGCCGCCGCATGCAGCCCGTGCCCCACGACGTCGCCGACGACGAGCGCCACCCGGGCCCCGGACAGCGGCAGCACGTCGAACCAGTCGCCACCCACCCCGGACTGCGCCGGCAGATAGCGGTAGGCGATGTCCAGCGCGCCCTGCTCGGGCAGCGACCGCGGCAGCAGACTGCGCTGCAGCGTGACCGCCATGCTGTGCTCGCGCGTGTAGCGGCGGGCGTTGTCGATGGACACCGCGGCCCGCGCCACCAGCTCCTCGGCCAGGGCCAGTTCCTCGGAGTCGAACGGCTGCGACGTCTGCGACCGCCAGAAGTTCGCCACGCCCAGCACCAGGCTGCCCGCCCGCAACGGCACCGTGATCAGCGCATGCATGCCGTACGCCAGCACCTCGCCGCTGCGCTCCAGATCCCGGGGGCGCCAGCCCGACGTCCCGCGCAGCCGGGGCGCCGCCACCGACTGCCCGGTGGCCAGGCTGTGGGCCTGCGGCGAGGTGGCCGCGAACCGGATGCGCTCGCCGACCGGGTACAGCGGGGCGTCCTCGCGGATCCCGGCGCAGGCGGCGCGGACCAGCGCGGTGCCGGGCCTCGGTTCGTCCCCGCCGAGCACCGCCTCGAACAGGTCCACCGTCGCGAAGTCCGCGAACCTGGGCACCGCCAGCCGGGCCAGCTCCTCGGCGGTGCGGGTCACGTCCAGGCTGGTGCCGATGCCCACCCCGGCTTCGTACAGCATGTTCAGCCGTTCCCGCGCCACCTCCGCACGGCCGGACAGGGCCCGCAGTTCGGTGGAGTCGCGCAGTGTCGTGACACTGCCCGCCGGTCCGCCGCGCAGATCGGTGGGCCGCTGATTGATCGCCAGCAGCCGGTCCTTGACCAGATGCACCTCGTCCGTGGCGACCCGCCCCGAGGCCAGCAGGGACGCCGTCTCCTCGTCCAGGCCCAGCTCCAGCACACTGCGCCGCTCGGCGTCCTCGGGCAGGCCCAGCAGGCGGTGCGCCTCGTCGTTGGCGAGCAGCAGCCGGCCGTCGCCGCCGACGATCAGCACGCCCTCACGGACCGCGTGCAGCACCGCGTCGTGGTGCTCGTACATCCGGGTCATCTCGTACGGTCCGAGCCCGTGCGTCTGGCGCACCAGGCGCCTGCTGACCAGGGCGGTGCCCGCGGTGGCCAGCACGAGCGCCGCCGCGGCCGCGGCGAGCAGGAGCGGCAGCTGCCGGTCGGCCCTCCCGCCCACGTGCGCGGTGGTGATCCCGGCCGACACCAGCCCCACCACCTTGCCGCCTCTGTCCTTCACCGGCACCACGACCTGCACCAGCGGGCCGATCGTGCCTTCGACGTGCTCGGTGACCGTGCCCCCGGCCACCGCCGGGCCGATCGAACCGACGAACTTCTTGCCGATGCGATCGGTCTTCGGGTGCGTGTAGCGGACGCCGTCGGTGTTCATCACGACGACGAAGTCCACTCCGGTCGCCCGGCGGACGGCCTCCGCCCTCGGCTGCAGTACGGCCGTGGGATCCGGGGAGCGCAGCGCGGCCGCGGTACCGGGCGCCTCGGCGAAGGCCTCGGCGACCGCCAGGGAACGATGGGCGGCCTCGTCGTCGGTGTCGTTGCGGACCTGCAACACCTGTGCCACCACGGCCGAGACGACCAGCAGCAGCACGATCACCACCTGGAGCAGGAACACCTGTCCGGCGACGCTGCGTCCGGTCACCGCCGACCGCAGCATCCCCGCCCGATCGCCCTTCGCCTGCCGGTCCTTCGGACCCGGGCCCCGCCGTGCGTGCGACGGCCAGAGCGGAAGGGGCGGCCGAGTCGCGGGCCGGCCGGGCAGTCGCACCATGTGCCATGTCTACACCGCGCGGCCCCGTCAGGCGAGGGTGTGACCACAGGCAAGGCCCGCCGGACCGCAACGGCGCCGGCCGCTCGCCGGCGTGGGCGCTGAGTGGCGGCGTGCCGTTGCGGGTTGTGGGCCGGCGGGCGGGCGTCGCGTGGTGGCGCGGCGCCGGTCGGTCATCGGTGCGGGCGGCGGCCGACTGCGTGATGTCGCCGGGGCGCCGGAGCGGGGCGCGGGCGACTGCGCGATGTCGTCGGCCACCGGGTCCCGGGCGGCGGGGCAACGGCCCCCTGCGACACGGTTGTTGACGGGGGCCGTCGGCTTGGCAGCGGGATGCCGGCGGGTCACCGGTGGGTGGGTGTCGCGCGGCGGACGGCGAGGAGCAGGGCGATGTCGTCGGGGCGGTCCGCGGCCTGCCGGGCGGTGGAGGTGAGCCGGTCGGCGACACCCGTCAGCGACCGCCCGCCCCGCCGTCCGGCGGCGGCACCGGCCCTGGCGAGCGCCAGCCGCAACGCCGTGATGCTCTCGTCGATGTCGGCGCCCGGCCGCTCCACCAGGCCGTCGGTGTACAGGGCGAGGATCGCGTCCGGCTCCAGCAGCAGCTCGGTCACCGGGTACCGGGCCCGCGGATCCACCCCGAGAACCACGCCGCCGGGAATGTCCAGCACCCGGGTCCGCCCGTCGGGGCAGCGCAGCACGGGCGGCGGATGACCCGCGCGGGCCACCCGGGCGCGGCCGCTGGCCGGATCCAGCCGCAGGTAGCAGCAGCTGGCGAACTGCCCGGGATCGAGGTCGATCAGCAGATGGTCGGTACCGCTCAGCACCTCGTCCGGCGGCCGGTCGCCGAGCGCGAACGCGCGGACCTTCGCTGCGCAGTTGACCCATGGTGGCCGCGGCCTGCACCCCGTGCCCCTGCACGTCGCCGATGACGAGCGCGAGCCCGTCCCCGGCCGCCACCACGTCGTACCAGTCGCCGCCCACGTCCATGCCCTGCGAACCCGGCAGATGGGGGGCGCCTGGTCGTGTGGGGTGGTGGGGTTCGGGGTTGCCCGGGGCTCGCGGGGTGGGCTGTCGTGTCCGTCGGTTCGCGGGGTGGGCTGTCGTGTCGTCGGTTCGCGGGGTGGGCCGTCATGTTCGTCGGTTCGCGAGGTCGGCCGTCGCGGCCGTCGGTTCGGGGGGTCCGTCGCAGTGGTCGCCGGTTCGCAGTGTCGGCCGTCGTGTCCGCCGGTTCACGGGGTCTGCCGTCGTGGTCGCCGGTTCGCGGGGTCCGTCGCCGTGTTCGTCGGCTCGCACGGTCGGCCACCGCACCGCCGGCTCACACCACTGCCTCACCCCGGTGGCGGGGCCGCCTGCCCACTCCTAGTAATGGACTGCGTAACGCCGCGCGCCGCACGCGGGGGCGCCGGTGCGGCCGCACCCTTCTCCTGGAGCCGAGATGACCGTCAGCTCTTCGTCCTCCCCTCCCGACGACTCCCTCATAACTCCCGCACCTGCCGTTCCCGGCGTCCCCAGCCTGTCCGCGCGGCTCCCGATACGTTCCGCACCACTCCTGGAGCAGGTACGCGACGTCCCCCTCCAGGACGATCCGCCGCCGTACGGTGATCCGCTGGGCGACCTGGTCCGCGCGGCCGTGGCCGACCGCCCCGTGGAGGACGTCGTCCGGCTCATCACGCTGCTGGAGCGCTCGCCCGAGCACGCCCGGACCACCGCGGAGGCGCTGCGGGCGGCCGCGGTCGGCCGATCCGTGGAGGACGTCACGCGCCTGGTGACCCTGCTCACCGAGGAGCCCCGGGGCTCCGACAGCGCGGACGAGGCGATCCGGACCGCCGCCGAGCGCCGGCCCCTGGACGAGGTCACCCGGCTGATGCGGCTGCTGCACCGCACGCCGGTGGGACCGCACTGCGGGCAGGCGGCCGTACGGGCGGCGGCCGTCGGCCGGCCCGTCGAGGAACTCGCCGAGCTGATCAGCCTGCTGGCCGCGGACCGGTCCGTCGACCAGGACCCGCTGACCGATCCGGTGCCCGCCGCGCCCGCCGACTGCAAGCGGGAGGCGCCCGGCGGCCGGTCCGGAACCGCCGGCCACGGGCCCGGTGCCGCCATGGGCACATCGGCCGCCGCGTCGCCGGCTGCCACCGTGCCCCCGGGCACTGCCACATCGTCCGCCGCCGCCTCCTCCTCCGCCGCGTCACCGGTCGCGGCCGTGCCCGGTTTGGCGGCCGTGCCCGGTTTGAAGGACCGGACGCCGAACGGCCGGACGCGGGACGACCGGACGCCGAACGGCCCGATGCGGAACGACCGGCCGGCGCGCAACAGGCTGGCGCACGAGCGGATGGCGTACGACAGGGCGGCGGAGGACCTGGAGGGGAGCGATCTGACGCGGGGCGGCCGGCTGGGGGACGACCGGGCGGCCGACGAGCGCTCGGGGGAGGACCAGCCGACGCCGGGCCGCGTGGTGACGGGCCGGTCAGTGACGGGCCGGGCGGTGACGGGCCGACACGCGATGGACGGGCACACGCAGGGCGGGCACACGCAGGCCGGGCACGCGCAGGCCGGGCACGCACAGGATGGCCACGCACAGGCCGCGCACGCACAGGCCGCGCACGCGCAGGCCGCGCACGCGCAGGACGGACACACACAGGCCGGGCACGCGCAGGACGGACACACACAGGCCGGGCACGCGCAGGACGGGCACATGATGGACGGGCCGGTGCGGAGCGACTCCCGCGGCGGCCGGAGTCTCGCCGTCTCGCTGTGGGGCGCTCGCGCCGCCACGGTGCTGGTGCTGCTGTGCGGGATCGCCCACGCCCCGCGCTACTGGTCCGGCCTGTCCCAGGGCGCCCTCGGGGCCACGGTCGTCGAGGCGGGGCTCTGCATGCTGCTGGCCCTGGCCCTTCCCGCCCGGGCCGCGCAGGCCCGCCTCGTCGCCACGACGGCCGCCGTCGGGGTCACGACGGTACTCGCCGCGGGACGGCTGCTCGGCCGGTTCAGCCCGCCCGGACTGTCTCGGGTGTGGGACGCGACCCTGGCCCCGCCCTGGCTCGCCGGTACAGTGGCGACGGTGGCCGCCGTCACGGCTCTGGCGACGTTGACGGCCACCCTCATCGCGGGCAACTCCGTGGCTGGGAGCGGACGTTGAGCCACCCCGCCCGCGTCCGACAGAGCCGGTGCGGCGAACTCGGGCCTCACCTGCCCGTGGTGCGGCACCGGGCCGGTGTCCGGGTTCCAGTCGTTCCGGCCGGTGTCCGGGGCCCGCTCGTCCCGGGCCGGCGTTCACAGATCGCTCGTCCCGGGCCGGCGTTCAGAGATCGGTCGTCCCGGGCGGCAACGGCCTCGCGCCGCGCACGCTGCGCAGCGCGAGGAACAGCACGCCGATGTCGTCCAGGTAGACGGGGTCGGGCAGTAGGTCCGTGGGCAGCAGCAGGTAGGCCACCGCGCCCCAGAACACCCAGCGCGGGCCAGTCGGCAGGCCGGCCCGGCGCAGGGTGCGCCGGGCGCGCACCAGCCGGACCAGCAGGGCGACGGCCACGGCGAGGAGCACCGCCGCGACGACGACGCCGACCACCAGCAGGGTCGTGGTGGTGGAATCCATCCGGCCTCCTTCTGCGGTACGCAGGACTACGACGGTACCGGCGCTCTGCGGCACGAGGACTACGACGGTACCGACGTTCGCGCTACGACGACCGGTCCGGGCCGGCCGCCCCCGCCGCGCCCTTCAGGCCCTCCGCACGGCCCACGCCCTCATCGGAGTCCGTGGCACCCGTGCGGTCCGCGCCGCCGTCCCCGCGGTCCGTGCTGTCGGCGTGGTCCATGCGCACCGCGCTGTCGGCGGGGACCGCGCGGTACGTGCGCTCGGCCTCGTCCGAGTCAGGCACGCGGTCCACGGGTTCGGCGTGGTCCGTGCCGTCCACGGCGAGTGCCGTGGGCCGCTGGCCCTTGGCGGTGAACTTCAGCCGTTCGAACGTCCGTGTCAACTGTTGCAGCGCGCCGGGCGTGCGGGAGGTGGACCGCTGCTGCTGCGGCAGGGCGGGCGCGGGGACGTCGCGGTAGGCGGACAGCGCCTCCAGGGTCTGTTCGGCGGCCTGTTTGTACAGGTCCCGGGACCTCGTCATCGCCTCGAGCGCCTCGGCGTACACGGCGACCAGCCGCCGTTCGTGCTCCAGTTCCTCCCGCAGGGTCAACAGGGTCCAGTTGTCCCGCAGATCCGTCAGTGCTTCCTCGGCGTCCTTCGGCAGGGGTCGCGGCAGGGCGACGAAGTGCCGCAGAGCGGCGAGGAGTTCGGTGGGCTCGGATCCGTCCAGGAAGACGTTGCGCACGGTGTGCGGGCCGCCGTCGTAGTCCTTCGGCGCCGGGTCCGGTGGCAGCAGCACGGCACCGCCGCGCGGCACCTCGACGCCGAGCACTTTCAGCGCCCAGTTCACGGCACGGAACTGGTGAGGGGCGGCCCGGTGCTCCACCACGCGGTGCCTCAGGCCGGGCGGCAGCAGCCGCGTGAGCGGCAGCCGGCCCCGTTCGTCCGGGGTCATGGCCTCGTGCACGACGATGTTGACGCACCAGGCCTCGCGCGCCGCGTCCCGCAGCCGGCGCCGCATCTCCTTGTCGTCCGCGGGCAGAGCGTTGACCTGGCGCAGGTGCACATCCGCGAGGGTGGCGTGGTGGTCCCAGCAGCCGTCCTCCTGCTCGCTCGACCCGCCCTCGGGCCAGAACAGGGTCGCCGGCGAGGGCCACGCCTCGTCCCACGGGCGCTCCGCCTCGGCGACGAGCCGCCATTCGTGCCCCTGTGGCCGGGCGGCCAGGGGTACGAGGGTCAGCCGGGCCCGCACGGTCACCGCCCCGTCCGGCCGCCAGCGGGCCTCGAACACCCGGTGGGCGGCGTCCGCGGGTGCGGGAGGTTCGGTGAAGTCGTCGATGTCGCCGCTGTCCTTGCGCCGGCGCAGCGTGCGCCGGACGACGTCCTCGGGAGCGGGACCGGTGTGACGGCCGCGGGCCGCCCAGAGGGTTGGCGGGATGACGGCGCGGTCCGTGGCGGAGTTCGACATGAGCCAATCTGCTGATGGGGGCAGGTCCGCCTATCAGTATCACCACTCGGCGGCCGGACATGTCCGCCGGGTGCCGGGGACCGGCGCGTGGCGAGGGGCGCACGCCCGGCGCACGGGCCGCGCACCGCGCACGGGGCATGCCCCGCCCGCCTTGCGGCAGCGCCGCTCACCGGCGTCTGCCACCCCGCCCGGCATCTGCACGGCTCAACCGTGATCTGCACCGCGCACGGGCCGTGCACCGCGCACGGGGCATGCCCGGCCCGCCCGGCAGCAGCGCTGCTTAACCGGCGTCTGCCACCCCGCCCGGCATCTGCACGGCTCAACCGTGATCTGCACCGCGCACGGGCCGCGCACCGCGCACGGGGCATGCCCCGCCCGCCTTGCAGCAGCGCCGCTCGACCGCCACTGCTCCGCCCGTCCGGCAGCTGCACCCCTCACTCGGGCCTGCATTCCACACCCGGGGCGCGCGCGGAACGCGTCGGAGGGCCGCGGTTCGCACGTGTCCGAGCCTTTCCGCGACGCCCACAATGGTCAGGCGAACGGGGCCCGCCCGCCCATCCGCCCAGGGGCGGACCCCGTTCACCTCCCACCCGGGCGAACCCGACGCGGCCGCTCTTTTTTCCTGTCGCGCGAAATATATCGGCAGCCGATATATCCTGGGAGCGTGACAGCGAAGAGCATGACCCGGGCGGCGTTCTTCGTCCTCACCGCGCTCGCCGACCAGCCGCGGCACGGCTACGGCATCCTGCGTGAGGTCGAGGAACTGTCCGACGGGGAGGTGCAGTTGCGGGTCGGCACCCTCTACGGCGTGCTGGACCGGCTCACCACGGACGGCCTGATCCTGCTGGACCGGGAGGAGGTCCGGGAGGGCCGGCTGCGGCGCTACTACCGGCTCACCGACGACGGTGTGGCGGCTCTCGATGCTGAGGCCGAGCGGATGGCGGCCGGTGCCGGGGCCGCGAAGCGGCGCATAGCCGAAGGCCGCCGCGCCGGCGCCCCCGGCCGGCCCGTCACCGACGGCCCCGCCGGGCTCGAACCCCCACCGGCACCACCCGGACTCGCGGGAGGCTACGCATGACCACGCTGCTCGAGGCCCGCTACCGCGCCGTGCTGCGCCTGCTCCCCGCCTACTACCGCCGGGAGCGGGAGGAGGAGATGGTCGAGACGTACCTGTGGGACGTCGACCCGTCCGTCCAGGACCAGAGCCGGCCCACCTTCGGCGAGGTGGCGAGCATCGTGGCCCTCGCCGTGCGCAGCAGGCTCGGCGGGCCGGGCGCGCCCCGGCGCTACGCCCTCCTGGGCTCGGGTCTGCGCCAGTTCGCGCTGTTCGCCGTCCTGTTGCAGGCGGCCTCCGCGGTCGTCGACCGGGCCCTGGAGCTGACCTGGGCGGCGACCCGGGGCGCGACCGGCCGGCACTACTTCCTCACCGGCTTCACCGGCTTCACCGGCCAGGGAACCGCCGTCGCGGTGTCCGCCGTCGTCAC
Organism: Streptomyces sp. NPDC096012; assembly: GCF_040426375.1. Lineage (NCBI taxonomy): Bacteria > Bacillati > Actinomycetota > Actinomycetes > Kitasatosporales > Streptomycetaceae > Streptomyces > Streptomyces sp. NPDC096012. The sequence continues at coordinate 88,801 of NZ_JBEOTD010000018.1, read as the reverse complement.
CTGGGTCCTGCCCCTGCTGTGGACGGTCGCCTACTTCGCCCTGGCCCACGACCACCGTCGCCTCGCCCGCCGCGCCGCGCTCGGCGCCGCCCTGCCCACGGTCTGGCCGCTGGTCGGACCGCTGGTCAGCGAGAGGGTGCCGCCGGATGCGCCGTACGCCACGGCCGGCGCGCTGCTGGCCTGGGCGGCGGCGTTCGCGCTGTGCGCCGCCCAGCACCGCGACGCGCCGGCCGCCCGGCTTCCGGTCGGTTCCGCCGGGCAGGTCTATCTGGCCGGCTGCGTGGTGATGGGTGCGTCCGTCGTGCTGGTGCCGTCGGCCGCGGACGCGGTGTGGGCACCGGCCACCGGGTTCGTCGTCGGTGCGCTCGGCTGGCTCCTGTGGCGCGCTCGCCGAACCGACCGCACCCCGCCCGGCGCGGCGCTCGCCCTGGCCGCCCTCGGCCTGCTGGTGCTGGCCGCCCGGCTCACCGCGCTGTATCCCTGGCGGCACGTGCCGGGAGCCGGTGTGATCGTCGGCGGCGGTCTCGGGCAGACGGCGGCGCTCGCCGTGCTCGTCACGGCACTGGCGGTGGTGGGCGGCCGGGAGCTCGCCCGGCGCTGAGGCCACCCGAGTCCCGGGCGGACCCGGGCGCACACGGAAGAGGGGGCCGGCACCTCGGCGCCGGCCCCCCCGTACGGCTCCGGGATCCGGGACGGGTGTCCGCCCGTGGAGCCGCCGGCCGGGGGTGCTACGCCCCGCTCTCCCGCAGCATGTCCTCACGCTCGACGATCTTCACGCGTTCGCGGCTCTGCGGCTCGCCCAGCGCGCGCTCGGCGGCGTCCAGCCTGTACCAGCCCTCCCAGGTGGTGAAGCGGACGTTGCGCTCGGCCAGGAACGCGTCCACGGCCTCCGGGGCGGGCGAGGCGGGCGTGTGCAGACGGCCATGGGCGTGGTCGTCCAGCAGGTTGGCCACGGTCTCGTTGGCGTCGCCCTTGGTGTGGCCGATCAGTCCGACCGGGCCGCGCCGGATCCAGCCGGTGACGTACGTCGACTGCAGGTGGGCGCCGCCTTCCTCGATCACCCGGCCGCCCTCGTCCGGGACGGTGCCGGAGTCGATGTCCCAGGGGAGCTTGGGCAGCTTCTCCGAGAGGTAGCCGACCGCGCGGTAGACGGCGGTGACGTCCCAGTCCTTGAACTCGCCGGTGCCCTTGACGTTGCCGGTGCCGTCGAGAGCCGTGCGCTCGGTGCGCAGGCCGACGACCTTTCCGTCCTCGCCGAGGATCTCCGTGGGGGACTCGAAGAAGTGCAGGAACAGCTTGTGCGGGCGGTCGCCGACGTCCCGGATCGCCCAGTTCTCCAGGGTCTTGGCGACCATGTCGGCCTGCTTGTTGCCGCGCCGGGTCTCGATGGAGCCCGCGTCGTAGTCGATGTCCTCGGGGTCGACGATGACCTCGATGTTCGGGGAGTGGTCCAGCTCGCGCAGCTCCATCGGGCTGAACTTCGCCTGCGCGGGACCGCGGCGGCCGAAGACGTGGATCTCGACGGCCTTGTTGGCCTTCAGCCCGTCGTACACGTTCGCCGGGATCTCGGTGGGCAGCAGTTCGTCGGCGGTCTTGGCGAGGATGCGGGCCACGTCGAGCGCCACGTTGCCGACGCCGAGCACGGCGACCTTCTCGGCCTCAAGCGGCCACGTACGCGGCACGTCCGGGTGGCCGTCGTACCAGGAGACGAAGTCGGCGGCGCCGTAGGAGCCGTCGAGGTCGATGCCCGGCACGGTCAGCTCACGGTCGGCCATCGCGCCCGTGGAGAAGATCACCGCGTCGTAGAAGGCGCGCAGGTCGTCCAGGCTGATGTCCGACGGATAGTCGACGTTGCCGAACAGGCGTATCTGCGGCTTGTCCAGCACCTGGTGCAGGGCGGTGATGATGCCCTTGATGCGCGGGTGGTCGGGTGCGACGCCGTACCGGATCAGGCCGAACGGGGCGGGCATCCGCTCGAAGAGGTCGATGGACACACCTGGGTCGGCGGCCACCTCGGACTTGAGCAGGGCGTCGGCGGCGTAGATCCCGGCGGGACCGGCTCCGACGATGGCTACCCGCAGGGGGCGCGGCATGATCAGGTTCCCTTCGAGCGAAGATGACGACTCGACTGGGAGCCTAAACTGAGGCAATCCTAAGTTGGTACCGGGGTCCGGTCTATGACCCCATAAGGTGATCTTATGCCTGACCCAGGGGCCGCTTATGCGCGGGCCCCCGGACGCCGAGGGGTGGGGACGGGAGGGACGCCCGGACGCCGAGGGGTGCGGACGGACGGACGCCCGGACGCCGAGGGGTGCGGACGGGAGGGACGCCCGGACGTCAGGCGGGTCTGATGATCCGGTGGATCGCCGCTTCCCCGGCGCCGTAGATCGACTCCTCGGTGATGGACGAGCCGGGCCCCGGGGCGTGGACCATCATGCCGTCGCCGACATGCAGCCCGACGTGCCGGTCGTCGTCGAAGAAGAGGACGAGATCACCGGGCTCGAGACCGGCGAGCGTGACCGGGGTGCCGGCGACAGCCTGCCGGTGCGCGGCGCGCGGCAGCGTGACGCCGGCCGCCTTCCACGCGGCCTGCGTGAGACTGGAGCAGTCGTAGGAGTCCGGCCCGGTCGCGCCCCAGACGCACGGCTTGCCGACCTGCGCCCGCGCGAACGCGATCGCCTTCGCGGCGCGCAGCGCACGGGGTGACTCGGGGACCGGCACCGGAAGGGGACCCGCGACAGCGCCCAGCTGGGCGAAGGCCCCGCTGCCGGTGTACGCGGTGAGGGGGGCGGTGCCGGTGGTGCCCCACTGGGGGAGGGCGCCGGTGTCGATGGCGGGGGCGGCGAAGACTCCGGTGTCGGTGTACGCGGTGAGGGGGGCGGTGCCGGTGGTGCCCCACTGGGGGAGGGCGCCGGTGTCGATGACGGGGGCGGCGAAGACTCCGGTGTCGGTGTACGCGGTGAGCGAGCCGGTGTCGGTGACGGGGGTGGCGAAGGCTCCGGTGTCGATGGCAGGCGCGGCGAAGGCTCCTGTGCCGGGGAAGACGGTGAGGGAGCCGGTGTCGGTGACCGCCGAGAGTGAGCCGGTGTCGGTGAGTGCCGAGAGTGAGCCGGTGCCGGTGGTGCTCCGGTTCGAGAAGGCCCCGGCGCCGGGCATGGCGAGGGCCTCTGGGGCGGTGAGCGTGGTGAGTGCGCCGGTGTCGGGTACGGCGCCGCGGGCGGTGTGTCCGGCCAACAGCTCCCGCGCCGCGGCGAGTTTGCGCCGATTTTCGGACTTGGACGACCCCCTCACGGCCGCGCCCGTATTCGCCGTACCGAAACTGGGCGCCTCGGGCACCGAGGGGGCTCCGCCGAGCCGGATCGGGTCCGGTACGGCCCCACCGGTCGACTCCGCCGCGAAGCCGGCCACTCCGGCGGCCGGCTCCAGTGCGGCCACCGTGCGCCCCGCGCCGGATTCCAGTTCGGCCACCGCGCGGTCGGCGCCCCGCTCCAGTTCGGGCAGCCGTCCGGTCGGCCCGGTGTCCAGGGCCGGCCGTTCACCGCCCGGAAGGGCGGTGTCGGGCCGTCCGTCCGCCCACCGTTCAAGGGCTCTGCCCGGCGCGAGCCCGTCCGTCACGCGGTCCCGGGAACGGGCCGGTGCGGCAGGCGCGGTGGGCAGCCGGTCGGCGGGCAGGGCAGCGGGGACGGTGGGGCCGAGTTCGGCGCGTGCCGCGTCGAACCACTGCCGGGCCACCTCGTCGAGCACCGGATCCGAGCTCCGGCCCCGCCGCTTGGCCAGCGGGACTCCCCGCGAACGCGTGCCTGCCGCCCTCGCCCGGGTCGCGTTGAAGTTCCCGGTCGCGTCCTCGGCCTGGCTGTAGAGGTAGTCGATCCGCCGCCGTACCTCGTCGCGGTTCTCCGGCGCCATGGAAGACGTGCTCCTTCCTCACCCACGAGGGGCAGTTGGGCCGTTTCGTCCGGCCGTGACGAGCACCCGGCGCCGGACCACACGGCTACCGGCCGGGGCCGAGCCGGGCGGCCTCGCGTCAACCTAGCCAACGTGTGTGCCCCGTGTGAAGGTTGAGGTGTGAAATGCCCGATACGTAGGTGTGATCTTCGCGGCGGTGTTCGGTGCGGGAGCGGTGGGGCGCAGGATTCCCTATGAAAAACCGATGAATTCGCCAACCGGTTGAACACAGTGGCACCGTCCTCCGTATGGGCGGGGGGACTCCATGCCCGACAGGCGATGACACACAGGGGACGACCTTGGTACGCAACAGGCGCAGACGCCCGACCGGCGCACGACGCGCGACCTACGCAGCAGTCGCCCTGATGCTGGGCGGAGGTGGCCTGGTCGCGGCGAACGTGTACGCCTCGGCCAGCGAGAACTGGGGCGACGGTTCCGGCACGAGCGCCCATGGACAGGTCCTGTCCGCGGGCACGGCGACGATCGACTGCCCCGACGTCGGCAGCCGGCTGACGGCCGTTCCGGACGGGGCCCGGCCGGACGTCGACCGTGAACTCGCCGCGCTCGACGGGCAGACGACGACGGCGTACCAGCAGCTCCAGGCCGCGATGCGGGACGGCGGCCGCTCCGGCGACTCCGTCGACGCCGCGATCATGAACCCGCTGAAGGAGAAGCGGGCGGAGACCATCGGCCGGATCGCCGACGCCATCGACCGGGAAGGGGAGCGTCCCGGGGGCCTGGAGGGCCTGGCCGACTGCACGCTGCGTCCCGGCGAAGGGGGCGGTGGTGACGGCGGCGCCGGCGGTGCCGGTCAGGCCACGGCCGGCGGTGCCGGTCAGGCCACGGCCGCCCCGAGCGGTGGGGCCCAGCAGGGCGGTGCGGGCCAGGGCGGCAACGGACCCGTCGTCTCCGACTACGCGGACATCACCTCCGTACAGCCCGACGTGCCGAACCCGCCCCAGCAGGCCGGCGCCTCGCGCGGCACCTTCGCCTCCGACTGCGGCGTCAACGCGGGCGGCCTGTTCAACTCGGACAACGTCATCGTGGCTCCCGGCGTCGCCAACGGCGCCCACCACTTCCACGACTACGTCGGCAACCAGGGCAACAGCGCCTTCGCGACCGACGACGACCTGGCGAACGCCGACACCAGCTGCGTGGACCAGGGCGACAAGTCGACGTACTACTGGCCCGTGCTGCGCCTGCAGAACGGCAAGCAGGAGCGGGACGCCGGCGCTCCCGGCGGCGGCACGGAGGGCAACGCGGGCCAGATCGTCACGCCCGCGCAGGTGACGCTGACGTTCGTGGGCAACCCGCGCGCGAAGGTCACCGCCATGCCCCGCCTGCTGCGCATCATCACCGGCGACGCCAAGGCCTTCGTCAACGGGCCCGGCAACGCCAACGCCTCCTGGAGCTGCACCGGGTTCGAGGACCGGCAGCTGAAGGACAAGTACCCGCTGTGCCCGCAGGGCAGTGACGTCGTACGCACCTTCCGGTTCCAGAGCTGCTGGGACGGCCGCAACATCGACAGTGCCAACCACCGCACCCACGTGGCCTTCACCGCCCCCGACGGTTCTTGTCCGGCGGGCTTCAGCCCCGTTCCGCAGCTCGTGCAGCGCATCGTCTACGACGTCAAGGCACCGAGCCTGCAGGACGGCGGCCGTACCGTCCCGCTGTTCGCGGTGGACTCCTTCCCCGAGCAGCTGCACAAGCCCGTGACCGATCACGGCGACTTCATCAACGTCTTCGACGAGGACCTGATGCGGAAGATGGTCGACTGCATCAACTCCGGCCGCACCTGCGGCCCGGACGGCAAGGGTGACGGCAACGGCGGCAACGGCGACGGCGGGAGCGGCGCCGGTGACGGCGGGAGCGGTACCGGGAGCGGTAGCGGCAACGGCGACGGTGGTGGCAAGGGCACGGGCGGCGGCGGCGCCGGGGGCGGCAGCGGCCACGAGGTGACCGCGACGCCGACACAGGGTTCCGGCACGGGAACGAGTGCCGGGCCCACGGCTGGTTCCGGCGACGGGCCGACGGGGGCCGCGGGCGACGGCGCGGGGGCCGGAACCGGAGCGGGCGCCACCCCTGCGCCGGCGCCGTCGCAGTCCGGCTCGGGCGAGGCACCCAGGACCGATTCGACGAGCGATCCGGTCCGTACGACCAAGCGCGACGGAGGTCAGAAGGGCGCGCCGGCCGGGTCCGCAGGGACGGCCTCCACGGTGAACCGTTCGGCGGCACCGGCCCGGTCGGCACCCGCCGCCGCACCGGCCACCTCCGCACCCGCCGCCTCCGCGCCGGCCTCCACGGGCCCGGCCGGATACGTCCCGCCCCCCTCCGCACAGACACAGCCCCAGGCGACACAGGGCGGCCTGGCCGAAACGGGTGCCCACCTCTGGCCCGCGGCCATCGGCACGCTGCTCGCCCTGTCAGGTCTTCTGATGCTGCTCCGGGCCAGGCGCCTGCGCTACTGACCGACCCATCCGTGACCGGCCTGACCGGCCGCGACCGCTCCACATCGAAGGATCCGGCCGTGGCCGGCCCGCAAGTCCGATCCGTCGAGACCGGTCCATCGCGACCGGCTCGGCGGGCTTGGCGGCCTTGGCGGGCTCGTTCGGCACCGACCATCCGTACCCGGTCCCCACGCGGCGGCCCGCCTCCAACACCGCGGCCCGCCTCCTACGAGGCGCGCCGCCGTGCGTCGTCGGCCTCGCCCCCCGCGCGCGGCAGGCCGCAGAGAGGCCAGTTCGGCCCGTCCCGCCCCGGAACACGGTCATGCGGCCCGTCCCACCGCAGAACACCGTCATGCCGGGCAGGCCCACCGCAACATCGCCAGACCGGCCCCAGTAGGGGACCCGTGGACCGGCCGGGCGCGGGCGGCGTACCTCAGACGAGCTTGAGAGTCCGCTTGGCGAGGTCGTAGGCGGGCCGCATCGCCTCGTGCTCCTCGGTGTCCATGCCGCCGAGGTGCAGGACGACCGGGCCGTCGGGAGTGCTGACCGCGAAGGCGCTCTCCTTCTTGGTCTCCTCCAGCAGCTTGCTCGTGTACAGGTACTCCACCTCGACGCCGGAGACACCGCCGCCGGTCCTGAAGGAGCGGTACTTCGCCTTGCTGGTGTTGTCCTCGGCGGCGACGAACTGCCGCAGTACACCGCCCGCGTCGGCGTCGCCCGTCCTGCCTCTCCACACGCGCAGGAAGCCGATGTTGCCGGCCGGCTTGGCGTCGATCTCGCAGGCGGCCGTGACCGGACCCTGGCGCAGCATCGCCTCTGCGACCGCTCCGCTCAGGTCGTCACCGGAACCCTTCGACGCCTTGGACAACTCCGCCTCCCCGTCGACGGCCTTGGCCTTCCAGTCCTTGGCGATCGAGAAGCTGACGGGCAGTTCGCAGGCGGAACCGGCCGCGCCGATCGTGCCGCCGCTCGCGGCCCCCGCGTTCCCGCTGCCGCCGTCCCGCGCCGTCGGCGAAGCGTTCGCGGCCTTCTTCCCGTCCTCGTCCGCCGAATCCGCACAGCCGCCGAGCGCGGCCGCAAGTGCCACCGCCGCGATCACCCGGCCGCCGATGGTCCCCACCCTGACCTGCACTGTTGTCTCCCCTCCGGTTCAAGGCGGCCACTGTAACCGAGCGCCCCGACACCGCCGTACGCAATTACCTCCCTGCCGACCGCACCGATTCCCCTCAGGACACCCACCTCGTCCCGTCATCCCGCGTCGCGCCGGCAGTGCAGGAACAGGTGCGGCTCCGGTACGGCCTCGGGGTGGGCCGGTGTGAACACGGTCTGCTCCTCGGCCAGTACCGACAGGCCCGCGCCGGCCACCAGTTCGGTGAAGGCCCCGGCGCTGAAGCTCGTCACCCGGACCGGCTGCCCCATGAACAGCGCCTCGACGCCCTCCACGTCGAGGGGCACGGTGGCCAGCACGACCAGCCCGCCCGGCCGCACCGCCCGCGCGAGTTTCGCCACGACGGCCGCCTGCTCGGCGCGGGACATCTGCAGCAGCGAGAAGTAACCGCATACCGCGTCGAACGAGTCGCCCTCCAGGGCGAGTTCCCGGATGTCGGCGAGCCGGAAGGCGGCCTCCGGCACCTGTCTGCCGGCCAGTTCCACCATGACCGGTGAGACGTCGACGCCCAGCACCCGGTGCCCCGCCTCGGTGAGGGTCTGCGCGGTCGGCCGTCCCGTGCCGCTGCCCACGTCCAGCACCCTGCTGCCGGGCGCCAGCCGCTCCAGCAGCCACCGCAGCGACGCCCGGTGCGGCTCGGACGCGGCGAACGCCTCCTCGTAGGCGGCACCCAGCGCATCGAACACCTCGGCGGCCGGCGCCCGGCGCTCGTCCTCGTCCACTCTGTCTCCTCGCGTCGTTCCGTGCAGCCTGCCGGGCATCGTCCTACCCCGGGCGGCCACCCACGACGCCTGGCCTACGCCGCTACGCCTGGCCTACGCCGCCACGCCTGGCCTACGCCGCCACGCCCGGCCTACGCCGCCTTGCCCGGCCTACGCCGCCTGCTCGGCCCGCGCCGCCTTGCCCGGCCCACGCCGCCACGCCCGGCCCGCGGGGCCCACGACTCCGCACCCGCCCACAGGGCGCACGAGACGGCACCCGCCCACAGGGCGCACGAGACGGCACCCGCCCACAGCGCGCACGAGACGGCACCCGCCCACAGCACCCACGACTCCACGGCCGCCCGCAGCCCGCGACGTTTCCGGACGCCCCCCGGTGCGACGGGTGCGCCTATCGTTTGCGGCGGGTGGCCGCGGCACGGCAGGGTGCGGCACGTGCCTACTCTCCTGATCGTCCATCACACCCCCTCGCCCAACTGCCAGGCCCTGTTCGAGGCCGTCGTGTCCGGCGCCACGACACCGGAGATCGAGGGCGTCCGTGTCGTGCGGCGGGCGGCGCTGGCCGCCACCGCCTCCGACGTGCTCGAAGCCGACGGCTACCTGCTCGGCACGCCCGCGAACCTGGGCTACATGTCCGGCGCGCTGAAGCACTTCCTCGACCAGATCTACTATCCCTGTCTGGACGAGACGCGGGGCCGTCCCTTCGGCTACTACGTCCACGGCGGCAACGACGTCACCGGGGCCGTCCGGGCCATCGAGGCCATCACCACCGGGCTGGGCTGGCGCCGCGCGGCCGACCCGGTGACCGTCACCGGTGAGCCCGGAAAGCCCGGCACCCAGGCGTGCTGGGAGCTCGGTGCCACGGTCGCGGCGGGACTCATGACCGACTGCTGAAGCATGTGTGTCGACGGCGCGGCAGTCATGTGCCCGCCGTGCCCGAACCGGGCGGCCGGCGCAGGAGTGGCAACCGAGCCCAAGCCCCCGCTGTCGCCCCGAAGTCCCCCAAAGCACCTGCCGCCCCGGTGTGGAGCCGCCGTGGTGACCGAGTCCCCGCGAAAAACCGCGACCGCGACCGCGCCCGACGAACTCCTCGCCCAAAACGTCACCTTGCGCGCCGACGCCTTCCTCATGGACGGCTACTACGCCTGGCGGCTGCTCGCCTCCGCGGCCGCGCTGAGCGGCTGCCCGGCCGCACCCGAGTGGAGCCGGGCCCGTCCTGGCGGTCGTCGGTGGGTGCGCGGCGCGGAGGCTCAGCGGGCGCGCTCGGCCGCCCGGGTGAAGTGCCGGCGGGAGGCGGCCCGGGCGTGGTCCGTCCGGTCGTCCGGTGCGCCGGTGCCGGCGAGGGTCCGCACGAACAGGCTGACCGTGGCCTGTTCCGTGAAGGCGTTGCGGCGCATCAGTTCCGCGGAGGCCGTGTTGCGGCGCTCCACGTCGGTCACCACGCACACCGCCCCGGCCGCCGCGAGGCGCGCGCAGCACTCCTTCACCAGCCGTGAGGCCACCCCGCGCCCCTGATGACCCGGGTCGACGGCGATCCACTCCAAGTAGCCCCAGTCCGCGCGCTGTTCGAACGACAGGGATCCGAGGACGAAGCCGGCCACCCGGTCGCCGTCCAGCATCACCAGGCACGCGGAGTGCGGCGCGTCCAGGTGCCCGGCGACGGCGGACAGCGACCAGCCGGTGTAGGGCATGGCCTCGGTGTCGTAGACCCGGTGACCGAGGTCGAGGACGGCGGCGAGGTGCTCGAAGCCGAGTTCTCGCAGCTCCAGCGCGGAGGTCGGCCTGGCGTCGGCCATGAGGGCTCCCTTCGGTGCGGTGTTTCGCAGCATATGTCCGCACGGGCTGCCCCGCCGCCACCGGTGCTCCGCCGTGCCCGCCGTGCCCGCCGTGGCCGCCGTGCCGCCACCGGCGCTCCGCCGTGCCCGCCGTGCCCGTGGCCGGGCGGCTCCGCGCCGGAGCCGGCGCGCACCCCCGCCGGCCGACGGCGGCCGCCTTCCCGCGCGGCCGCAGCACAGGTGTGCGGGCGGTGGCGTCGGCCCGGCGTGCTGGGAGCGCTTGTGCGCGCAGTTGCCGGTGTGTCAGATTTCGATGACATGCGCTCGCACACACCGTCTGACCAGAAGGGACGCAATGAGCACCGAGACGCTGGAGTTTCAGGCCGAGGCACGGCAACTCCTGCAGCTGATGGTCCACTCGATCTACTCGAACAAGGACATCTTCCTGCGTGAGCTGATCTCGAACGCCTCCGACGCCCTCGACAAACGGCGCCTCGTCGGACTGACGGACGACGGCCTCAAGGCAGACGACCTGCACATCGCCATCGAGGTCGACAAGGAGGCCCGCACACTGACCGTGCGGGACAACGGCATCGGCATGTCCCGCGACGACGTGGTGGGCCTCATCGGCACCATCGCCAAGTCCGGTACGGCCGAGACGCTCCGCCGGCTGCGGGAGAGCGAGGAGTCGGCCGAACTGATCGGTCAGTTCGGTGTCGGCTTCTACTCCGTCTTCATGGTCGCCGACCGGGTCGTTCTGCTCACCCGCAAGGCCGGCGAGGAGACCGGCGTGCGCTGGGAGTCGGACGGCGACGGCACCTACACGATCGAGACCGTCGAGGACGCGCCGGAGGGCACGTCGGTGACCCTCCACCTGCGCCCCGCGGACGAGGAGGACGCACTCCACGACTACGCGGCCGACTGGAAGATCCGGGAGATCGTCAAGCGGTACTCGGACTTCATCTCGTTCCCCATCCGGATGGGGGACGACACCCTCAACTCCATGAAGGCGCTGTGGGCCCGGCCGCGTTCCGACGTCGAGGACGAGGAGTACCGGGAGTTCTACCGGCACGTCAGCCATGACTGGTCGGAGCCGCTGGAGATCATCCAGATGAGGGCGGAGGGCACCTTCGAGTACGAGGCGCTGCTCTTCATCCCGGCACGCGCCCCGCACGACCTCTTCCAGCGCGACGCCCGCCACGGCATCCAGCTGTACGTCAAGCGCGTGTTCATCATGGACGACAGCCGCGAACTCCTGCCCGGCCACCTCCGCTTCGTCAAGGGCGTCGTGGACGCGGCCGACCTGTCGCTGAACATCTCCCGCGAGATCCTCCAGCAGGACCGGCACATCCAGCTGATCCGCCGCCGCCTGGCGAAGAAGGTCCTGTCCACCATCAAGGACCTGATGCGCAACGACACGGACAAGTACCGCACCTTCTGGCGCGAGTTCGGATCCGTGGTCAAGGAGGGCCTGCTCGACGGGAACGAGGACCACAAGGCCATCCTCGACATCGCGTCGTTCGCCTCCAGCGCCGGCGACGAGCCCACCACGCTGGCCGACTACGTCGCCCGGATGAAGGACGGCCAGGACAAGATCTACTTCATGACCGGTGAGAGCCGCGCACAGGTCGAGAACTCCCCGCACCTGGAGGCGTTCCGGGCCAAGGAGTACGAGGTGCTGCTGCTCACCGACCCGGTGGACGAGATCTGGGTCGAGTCGGTGCGCGAGTACGACGGCCACGAGTTCCGGTCCGTCGCGCGCGGCGCGGTCGACCTGCCCGCCGAGGCGGAACTGTCGGAGGAGGAGTCCGGGGCCTACGCGCCGCTGCTGGCCTGGCTCGACGAGACGCTCGACGGCGTGAAGTCCGTACGGCTGACCACCCGCCTGACCAGCTCACCGGCCTGCCTGGTCAGCGACGCCGACGGGCTCACGCCGGCGCTGGAGAGGATGTACCGGGCGATGGGCCAGGAGGTGCCGCCGGTCAAGCGCATCCTCGAACTGAACCCGGAGCACCCGCTGGTCAGCGGGCTGAGGTCGGCGCACGAGCAGCGTGCGGCGGACCCAGAGGCGGCGCCGGAGCTGACCGAGACGGCCGAGCTGCTGTACGGCACCGCCCTGCTCGCGGAGGGCGGCGACCTGGCCGACCCGGCACGCTTCGCCAAGCTGCTCGCCGACCGCCTCGCCCGGACCGTGTGACCGTCGCCCGGCCGTCACGTTCGGTGAACCGACCGGACGCGGCGGCCGGGCGAACCGACCGAAGGGCGGCGGGCGGAGAACCGGGTGTGAGTAGTTGAGGTACAGGAAATCCCGGTAGGCGAGCCCCAGGGCCTTCTCCGGCTCAGGCCGGGTCTTGACGCGGGTGGAGATCTTCTCGGAGAAGATCCGCTTGAAGAGCGGTTCGAGTGCGGCGAGCTGGGAGGCGGGTTCCTGCTGGGCGGTCGAGCAGCGGGCGTACCCGATCCGGATCGGCTTGGCCGCGACGGCGGCCGGCAGGGCCGGGGCGGGCGGTCCATGTGGACAAGAAGAGCGGAGCCACCGTCGAACGCCCCGGCCTGGCCGGCCTGCTCGCCTATCGCCCGCCCCGGCGACACCATCGTCGTGCAGGTTCCAGTATGTCGCGTACCATTTGCCGTCGATTTCGTCGGGCCGCATGCCCAGGTGGTTCTGACGGTCGGGATCGGGGCGCGGTTCCGTCATGTGCCGGCCCTTATCGGGTCAGGGTCACGACGTCGGAGGACTTGAGGACGTGTCCCTTTTCGTCCAGCGCTTTCACCTGGAAGTACGGTCCAGGAGCGTTCGTTGTGATGGCTGTCTCGAATCCGGACCGTGGGGCGTGTCTGACAACGACCGACAGCAAGTGGGGGTCGGCCCCGGCGAGTACCCGCCATGCTCTGGTCTGTGTCGAGCCGTTCCAGGAGGCGTAGACGACACTGTGCCCGCCGTCGGACCGTGCCGCGGCACTCGGTGGGTAGTACGGTGTGCCGATCCATTCGTTCCGGAACGCTCGGTACGAGATGTCGGAGCCCGGCTGCTTCGCGTCGTAGAGCAGGTTGTGCGAGCCGTTGCCCTGGGTGTTTCCCGCACCCGTGTACTCCGAGTAGTACGGGCTCTGGCCCCATCCGATGAATTCGTTGCCGTTGGGGAGGGCCTGGGTGTTTCCCTGGGTCGGCGACTCCAGCGGCGGCTGGTGGTAGTAGGTCCTGTCCACGGTCGCCTTCCGGCTGCGCACGTCGAGGTTGAGGATCAGGCCGTGCGACACCTGTTCGGGTTCACCGTCGGGCAGGTCGCAGCAGCCGTCGTCGAACATGCTGATCCGGTTGCCTGGCCGGAACCGGGCATCGTGCTGCCAGTAGAAGTCCGCGTTCGGGCCGAAGGTGAAGTCGCTTTTCTTTCCTCCGATCTGATAGCGGATCTCCCCGGACCTCTTGGTGACGTCGTAGATCGCCCACATGTTCCGGGCCGAGATCAGCAGCCGGCCCTCAGAACCCTCGTCGACCGAGTTGATGTGAAACGCGTCCCACACCCCGTCGGACGATGACGCACTGGAGACCGGCTCCTCGGAATCCGCGGGGTCCAGGTGGTCGAGTGCGTTCCAGGAGAAGAGAAGTCTGCCCGTCGCGAGGTCGACCTCCTGGATTTCGCTGTTCTCGATGGAGCCGTTCTTCGGGCCTCCGTACCGTGTGAGATCCATGGGCACGGGCTTGGATGCAATGAACAGCGCGGTACCCCGGCGGGTCAGGGTGAACTCGTGCTCGTCCGGGTAGTAGCCGTGATGCGCGAACACCGTCTTGAGCAGGCGGTAGTGGGTGTCGTAGATGTAGTAGCACCCGCCCGGTTCGGGCGCGCCGGCCGGCAGGTTCGTATACGCCGGTGGGAGGGCGAGGCTTCCCTGCCACCAGGTCAGCACCGGTCGTCCCCGGTCCCTGCGGGTGGGGTAATAGGTCTGGACCTTGAAGTCGGCATTCTGCAGATTCGTGGAGGGTAGCGGGCGGAACCAGACCGGATCACCGGAGTTTTCGTTGATCAGTGCACCGGTTTGGCCGACCATCTGGTCCGCACTGAACGGGGCGACGAAGATGTCTCCGCGAGCCGTCCCCCGTTTGTTCGCCGTCACGCTCACCCGCATGGGGTGAAGGCCCGGCTCGGAAACGAAACTCCACACATCGCTGCCCGAAAGGATCGGGGGCGGAGTACTTTCCGACGGAGGGAAGGGCTTCGTCGCGCACAGGCGGGACGCGTCCCCTTGCGGGGTCGTCGCGGCCGAGGGCACGCAGTTTGCGAGAGCGCACCCCGCAGCGAGCACGCAGGCACCGACGGTGCGGCGGGTCCTTCTCCGTGTCCGGCGAGACCGCGGCTCTCGCGTCGTCATTACCGACCTCCTTGGTACCCGGAATTCTTCTCCGATGGCGGCCCCGCTAGTCTTCAACCGCTCCATCCCCTTCACCCCTCCGGCCCGTAAGGGCGCACATGGGGATGAGTTGTCCCTCGGGTGAAGATAAGCAGCAAAGGCCGACTGTGTCGGCTCAAGGCAACTCAGGTAGGCCATTCGGCAGGCGTGGTCTCACCCGGACATGCGACAGAGCCATCGCAGGACCCGTCAGGCCTCTCCTACGCGACGGAGATCTCTGGATCCGGCACATAGCAATGCCGAGGAGCAACGGTCGCGGACAAGGCCGCGGACGGCCCGCTGGCCGAGGGCGTCGGAACTGCTCGGTGGCCGGCATCTACCGGGTTCTCGCCGAACACGCCAAGCGCCAGGCGCAGGCTGCGGACCCATATCGAAGCAGCTCCCGGTCGTGATCAATCTCAGCGCTACTTGCTGTACCTCAACTATTACCGACGCCAATTGCATCGGATGCGAATAGGCGACACTCGTCCTGGAAGCTGGCCGGAGCTGCACGGAAGCGGTCCGAGCAGGGTTGTTGGCCTCGGAGTCACGGTAGCGGTCTTGTTGGCGGCCATCTGCGGGCCTCACTCCATCGAGCGATTGAACTGCGAAGACTCCCCCGAGTCGCATCTGATGCGAAATTCTCGCGTCAGAGCGGCCGCTGCCCCTCCCCGGCCCCCGTCATCGCGAAGGCACTCGGCTATCACGACAGGACCTCTACCCGCCCGGTCACCGTGGCCGGCGGAACCTGGAGCCGATACGCCCCCGGCGGCCACTAAGGAGTGCACCCCCGATGGGGCCACGTGCCGGTCAGCCCCGCTCGAAAGGGTCCGCATCGCAGCCAGCCGCGGAAGGACTCTCACATGACAACGTTTGACGAGCTCACTGCCTGGGCCCGCGCGCTCTCCGTCGCGCGGGGTCAGCGCACCCGTCGAGGTGGATCAGCGGCACCCGCCGTGCGGGATCACAGTGTCACCCGCCGTGCCGGATCAGTGGCAACGCGAGGCCGTCGCGGTGTCGTGCCGGTGCCAGACCGCGTCGACCACCCTGCCGTCGGGCAGGGTGTGCCGGCGCGGCGCCGCGTCCGGGACGAGACCCGCACGCGTCAGGGCCCGACGGCTCGCGGCGTTCCCGGGTTCGGCGCCCGCCCGGACGGTCGTCAGCCCGACGTGGGTGTGGGCGAGGGCGAGCCCGGCGCGGAACAGCTCCGCACCCAGCCCCTGCCCTCGGCAGGCGGGCGCCAGCCAGCCGCCCATCTCGCCCGACGCCGGCTCCAGTTCGAGTGCCCCGGCATAGCTGAGGTCGGACCTGCGCACGCAGACCAGGAGCATGGGGTCGTCGGCCCCGGGCACGAACGGCTCGGCCAGCTGCCGCGGGACCCGGCGGCCGTCGTCACCGGCGGGCCGCCGGCGCAGCAACGCCCTTCGGACACCCGGATCGGGCAGCACCCGGTCGGCCTGGGTGCCGAGCCATCGCTGCGCCTCGGCGTCCGCGCAGGCGGCGAGTGCCGCCGCCACGTCGAGCCGGTTGCGCGGTGTGAACAACAGCAGCCGTTGCGTGGTGAGGACGTGCCGGTCCGCCGTGCACCGCCCGGGCACCGGCAGGCCGGGCGCGGCACGGCGTCGGCGGATGAGCGACCAGACCATGAAGCCCTCGCAGCCCCGGCGGAGCGGCTTGCGCGGCGGACCCGGAGCCTCGTGGGGGAGGCGAGCCGCCGACGGATGCGGACGGCCCGCATCAGCGGTGAATCTAGCGTGTGGCGGGCCCGGCGTCGTGCCGCCGGGGGGCGTGGGGGGCCATTCGGCCCGCCTGCCCCTGCGAACCAGGCTTGGGCCGGGTGCGGGTCCAGGACGGGTCGGCGGCCGGGACAGGGCTGAGTGCGATGCGGTGCATGGGGATTCCTTCGGACGTAGTGGGGGGTGGTCCGTGGGGCTGCGGTGCCGGGAACGGGGCGGGTGGGTGATCCGCCCGGACGCCCCGGGTGCGGCTCCCGGCCGGTGGGGGCGTCCCCCCGGCCCGGCGCCCGGTGCGTCGGCCGGGAAGGCCCGGGAGTGCACCTGACGCGGGGCGGGGCAGGGCCCGCGCCGGGTGCGCGGAGCCGCCGCCGTCCTGGCCTCGAGCCTCAGTGGCGGAGGGCGGCGGCCGGGGTGGGGAGCGGGGTCCCGGAGGCGAGCCGGCCGGGGCCGTGGGGCCCGGGGAGTCGGCCGAGGCGCTCGCCTCCGGGTGGTCTGCGCACTCCGGCCGCGACCGGCCACGGGTGCGGCCGACCGGCGGGGTCCGCCGCCCGGCAGGGCCGGCCGCTCCCGCCGGGGGCCCGGCGGGAGCGGCCCGGGTCCCGTGGGGACGGGGTCGGGTGTGCGCAGCCCCGTGGGGACGGGGCGGGGTGTCACCGGCCCGGGGGTGGCGGGCCGTGGTGTCGGGGGGTCCGGTGAGGACGCTCCGTGGTGTCCGGGCGCCGGGTCGGGCATGGCACCGCGGGCCGGCACGCGAGGGCTCGTCCCGAGGGTGGTCGGTGCGCTCTCCGGCTCTCGGCCGGTCGGTGCAGCGGTCGGGGGAGAGAGGGCGGAGCCATCGCCGTGCGCCTTTCCGGCCTCGTGCGTGTGGGGGTGTCGGATCGGCCGGCCGCTCGAGGAGCGGACGACCCACCGCCTCCCACGAGGCCGTGGTGCGGCCCGGTCTGCCCAACCCGGCCGCGCCGCCTGCTCCTTGGATCGCCCGGTGCAGTGCCCCCACTGTGGCACCTGCCAACTTCACCCCGCAACCGGCAAGTTGAAATTTGCAAGTACTCAGGTGCATGCTGCTCGGGCCAGAACGTGATCGAACGACCGACCACGAGCGACCGTTCGCGAGGCAGTTCCTGTGGGGGGTGGGGGCGTGACCGCGGAGACCGACTGGGGCGGCGCCCCCGCCGTCCTGCGCATGATCCTCGGCCGGCAACTGGAGGAGCTGCGGACCCGGGCCGGTCTCGACTACGCCGAGGCGGGCGCCGCCATCGGGGTGAGTCATTCCACGATCCGCCGCATGGAGGCCGCCAAGGTGGCCCGGCTGCGCCTCACGGACGCCGAGAAGCTGCTCCAGGTGTACGGCGTCACCGACCGGCAGGAGATCGACACCTTCCTGCAGTCCGTGCGCGAGGCCAACAAGCGCGGCTGGTGGCACACCTACCGCGACGTGATGCCCGACTGGTTCGCCGCCTACCTCGGCCTCGAACAGGCGGCGTCGCAGATCCGGGTGTACGGGAACCAGTTCGTGCACGGCCTGCTGCAGACCGAGGACTACGCGCGCGCCCTGCTCGGCGCGGCCCACCCGCACGCCTCCGCGGAGGCCACCGAACGCCGGGTCGCGCTGCGCATGCGCCGCCAGGAGCTGCTGGCCAGGAAGGCACCACCGCGGTTGTGGGTGGTGATGGACGAGACCGTGCTGCGCTGGCCGGTCGGCGGCCCCGAGGTGATGCGCGCGCAGATCGACCGTCTCATCGAGGTCAACCGGCTGCCCCAGGTGACCGTCCAGCTCATGCCGTTCGCCAACGGGCCGCACCCCGCGATGCGGGCGGGCGCCTTCGAGGTCTTCCGGTTCCGGGTCCCCGAACTGCCCGACGTCGTCCACCTCAACGGACTGGTCGGGGCCGCCTACCTCGACAAGGCCGAGGACGTCGTGGTGTACCGCGAGGCCTTCGACCGGGTGGGCGCCCAGGCCGCGCCCGCGCGCAGGACGGAGACCCTGCTCGGCGCGATCCGCAAGGAGTGGTGACCGTGCCCGCGGTGAGCGGCCCCCTCGCCACCGACCCCTCGTTGCGCGAGTCCACCCCCGAATCGATGGGAGACACGGCGTTGCCCGACAACGGATGGCCGGCCGACCGTATCGACACCGAGAACGCCCACTCCGCCCGCATCTACGACTACATCCTGGGCGGCAAGGACTACTACCCCGCCGACCAGGAGGCGGGTGACGCCATGTCCCGGGAGTGGCCCGCCCTCCCGGTCCACATGCGGGCCAACCGCGACTTCATGAACCGCGCCGTGCGCTGGCTCGCCGAGGAGGCGGGCGTACGCCAGTTCCTGGACGTCGGCACCGGCATCCCCACCTCGCCCAACCTGCACGAGATCGCACAGGCGGTGGCCCCCGGCTCCCGGGTCGTCTACGTCGACAACGACCCGATCGTGCTCACCCTTTCGCACGGCCTGCTCGCCAGCGCCCCCGAGGGCCGTACCTCCTACATCGAGGCCGACTTCCGCGATCCGGCCGCCATCCTGGACGCACCCGAGCTGCTCGGGACCCTGGACCTGAGCCGCCCGGTCGCGCTCACGGTCATCGCCATCGTCCACTTCATGCTCGACGAGGACGACGCGGTCGGCGTCGTACGCCGGCTGCTGGAGCCCCTGCCCCCGGGCAGCTGGCTGGCCATGTCCATCGGCACCGCCGACTTCGCCCCCGAGGAGGTCGGGCGGGTCGCCCGCGAGTACGCGGCCCGCAACATGCCGATGCGGCTGCGCACCCTCGCCGAGGCCCACGAGTTCTTCGAGGGCCTGGAACTGGCCGAACCGGGAGTCGTCCAGGTGCACAGGTGGCATCCCGACGGCACCAGCGAGAAGGGCATCCGCGACGCGGACATCGCGATGTACGGCGCTGTCGCCCGCAAGCCCTGACAGACCCGGGGCCGGGGTCCGCACCCACCTCCCGGACCTCGGCCCCGTCCCGGCCGTACCCCGCACCCCGTACGACGCACCGGGCGGGCGCCCGGCCGCTACCGTGAGGCCCATGTACACCACCCGCGTGGTCCGGCACGTGCAGGCGTCCCCGCACGCCGTCTACCGGCTCCTGACCGACCCGGAAGCGGTCGCGGCCTGGCGGGTCCCGGCCGGCATGACCGCCCGCGTGCACACGTTCGACGCCCGCGAGGGCGGCTCGTTCCGGGTCTCCCTCGTCTACGACGACCCGGGCGGCGCCGGGAAATCCGGCGGACGCACGGACACCTACCGGGGTCACTTCACCCGGCTGGTGCCCGGCGAACTGGTCGTCGAGGTCTTCGCCTTCGAGACCGGCGACGAGGTCCTGCGCTCCATCATGACCCTGACGACGACGCTCACCGCGGCCGGCGGTGGTACGGACGTGGAGATCCGGCACGACGGCGTCCCCGACGCGATCCCCCGGCGGGACAACGAGCTGGGCACCCGGATGGCCCTGGACAACCTCGCCCGGCTCGCCGAGGGGCGGCGGCCGCCCGTACCCGAATGACCGAAAGAGAGAGGCAGGCCGTCCGGAATACGGCACAACCTTTTCGGCAATTCATGCGCCGTACTTTCCCGGGGAAGAACTGGAAAAGAAGCGGAACCGGTCCGCGGGAAATAGGGTCTTAAGATCCGTAGCAGGCCGGGATCAGCCCGGTCGAGAACAAACCGGGGGAATGAGACAGATGTCCGTCCGTAGTCGCAAGACCCTCCTGACCGCCGCGGCCCTCACCGCCGGCCTCTCCCTGGCCGCCGTCACGCCCGCCCTCGCGGGGGCCTCCGCGAGCCACGCCACCCGCGCCGCCGCCGTGTCGTCCGCCCAGGGCGACCCGCGCAACGCCACCCAGCACGTGGCCGACTTCTACGGCGCCTACATCGACGCGGTCTGGGCCACCGACGACCCCACCGCCGCGGCGAGCGCCAAGGCCCTGCGCGGCTTCTACCTCTCCGCCGCCGCCCAGAAGAAGGTCGCCGCCTTCGAGAAGAAGGAGCACGCCGACGGCATCCTGTTCGCGCAGAACGTGCCGGTGAAGTGGAAGGTGGCCTACACCGGCTCCGGCATGGGTCACGCCACCAACCGGGTCACGCTCACCTGGGGCGACGGACCGCACGCACAGGTCAGCCTGATCGACGTGCAGTCCGACCTGAAGACCCTGAAGATCACCGATCTGAAGCGGGCCGGCTGACCGGGGGATACCGGGCGTGGGCCCCGCCCCGCCCCATTCGGGGCGGGGCTCACCCCTGGCGGGGTGTCAGTGGTGTCGGCGCGGGTGGTAGCGCCGGGGCAGGGGCAGCCCGCGGTCGGCCATGAGCCGCCGTACCCGGTCGGGATAGTCGGTGATGACGCCGTCGACGCCCATGTCCATCAGTGCCGCCACCGTCGCCATGTCGTCGCAGGTCCACGGGACCACCTTCAGCCCGCGTGCGTGCGCCTCGGCGACCATCGCCGGGTCCGGGTAGAAACGGAAGCCGGGGTCGCCGACCTTGCCGTTCTGCGGGAAGCCGTAGTTGGGGGAGAGGGCCGTGACGCCGGGGATCGTCGCGGCCGCCCGGACGAAGTCGCCGCCGTAGTCGTCCGCGTCGATCCCTCCGAGCCACGGGGACGCGCCGGGCGGGCCCACCTCCAGGAAGTCGTAGTTGGTCAGCGCCACCAGCGGCCAGGCGGGCGCCAGCCGGTGCATCGCCTTCAGGGCGCCCCAGTCGAAGGACTCGATGGTGACCTGCCGTTCGATGCCCGAGCGGTGGATCTCCTCGTACACCCGGCGGACGAACAGCTCGCGCGGCGCGGTCGGTTCGGGCGCACCCGCCTCGACCTTGGTCTCGATGTTCAGCCGGAGTCCTCCGGGGTCATGACGACCCCAACTGGCCGTTCACGGGCACCGCGTACGCAAGAGCGACCTGCTCTATACCGCACGGCGAACCCTCCACACCGGCGCTGACCTGCTCACCGACAAGCAGAAGGACCGACCGGCGGCGCTGTTTGGGAGCGACGCTCACGTTGAGGCCGATGCCACGTGGGGGGTCTGCCAGCGGATGATCGCCGCCTGCCGCGAACCCGATCGGAGCAAAGGCCGAGAGTTGATGGTGAAGTTGATCAAGTCGCTCAGCCACGGCGTCCCCGGCGCGATGAGCGAGATCATCACGGCGGGACACCGAAGAAGCAAGCCACCGACGTGCTGGCCTACTCGAACGCCCCGGTACGTCCAACGGGCCGACCGAGGCCGTCAACGGACGGCTCGAACACCTCCGCGGCTCCGCCCTCGGATTCCGCAACCTCACCAACTACATCGCAAGATCCCTGCGGGAAACCGGCGCCTTCAGGCCACGACCACACCCTGGATTGTGAAGAGCCCCTAGTACTCCAGCCGTAGATCGTGATCATGGATGTGAAGGTCGCTCGTCGGTAGCCTGCGCGTATGGCTGAGACCTGGGACGAAGCGCAGTTGATCGCGGACGGCTTCGAGCGGGTGTACGCCGAGTTGGAGTGGCACGACGGACCGCGCGCCGGCCTTGCCGACATCGAGGGCAGACCCCACTACTTCCTGAACGACGACTACGACCACGCCGACGAAGCGGACGAGTACCGTGTCTGGCCCGCGAGCGAGGCCGCGGTGGATCTGGAGCGCGAGCAGTGGGCGATCTTCGCCAGGTGGAACGAACGCTATGAGGCAGGGTCGGTCGGGCCGGAGACTCACCCGGGCCAGGGCGGGCTCGACGCGCGCTACGACGAGCTGGCCCTGCTGCTGGCGCAGCACCGTCAGGCGCCGGACGACGCGAGGCGACGGGTGGGCGAGGTGCGCTTCGACGCCGGGGCCCGCTACCGGGTCGAGGGTCTGGACTACTGGTTCCGGTGGCGTCCGAGCAGGTGAGGCCGCCGTTGATCATTAGGTGTTGTGTGGACAACCAATGATCACTCGGCGACCTCGGACGCCAGCGTAATGCCTGCCCGCTGGCAGGAGGCCTTCGAGGGCCTGATGAGCCAGATCTCGGGCCGGTTCGCCCGAGTTGAACCCCGCCGCCGGGTGCGGCGGTTGGTCTCGGGGCTGCTGTCGGACCTGCCGCGCAAGAACTGCTGGACCCTGGCCGAGTACGTCGGCGACGCCACTCCGGACGGCATGCAGCACCTGCTCCACCGTGCGAAATGGGACGCCGACGCGATCCGGGACGACATACGCGCCTACGTCGTCGAGCACCTGCACGACACCGAGGCGGTGCTCGTGGTCGACGAGACGGGCGACCTGAAAAAGGGCACGGCGACCGTCGGCGTCCAACGCCAGTACACCGGCACGGCCGGCCGCATCGAGAACGCCCAGGTCGCCGTCTACCTCGTGTACTCCGCCGCGCGCGGACACGCGGCCATCGACCGGGCCCTGTACGTGCCGCACTCATGGACCGAGGACCCGGACCGTTGCCGGAGCGCGGGTATCCCCGAGGGTCTGGCCTTCGCCACCAAGCCCCAGCTCGCGACGCGCATGGTCGAGCGGGCCCTGGACGCGGGAACCCCCGCACGCTGGGTCGCGGGAGACGAGGTCTACGGCGACAACCCGCACCTGCGAACCGCCCTGGAACATCGCCGGACTGGCTACGCCCTGGCCGTCTCCAGCACTCACCCCGTCATCACCCACGCCGGGAAGTTCCAGGCCAAGACCCTGGCCGCGCGGATCCCGGAGCGGGCCTGGCAGCGGCTGTCGGCCGGAACGGGCGCGAAGGGCGAACAGTACTACGACTGGGCACAGATCGACATCCACGTCCCCGCCGGTCGGCCCGGCCACTGGTGCCTGGTGATCCGCCGCAACCGTCGCACCGGCGAACTCGCCTTCTACCGCTGCTTCTCACCCAGGCTGGTGCCGCTGTCGGAACTGGTGCGCGTCGCCGGGCGGCGCTGGACGATCGAGGAGACATTCCAGGCCGGCAAGGGCCTGACCGGTCTGGACGAGCACCAGGTCCGCCGCTGGACCTCCTGGCAGCGCTGGGTCACCCTCGCGATGCTCGCCCACGCCTTCCTTGCCGTCACCGCGGCCACCGAACGCCGCGACAGGCCCGCCCCCGACGGCCTGATCCCCTTGACCGGCAACGAGATCCAGCACCTGTTCGCGGCCCTGATCCGCCCGGTCCACGACCTCGCACACCGCCTGCGCTGGTCACACTGGCGACGCCGACACCAAGCCCGCGCCCGAGCCTGCCACTACCGACAGCAAGCAACTGTCCAGCTATAGAGGTTCCGTGTCCCCAGAGCGAGGGCGATATCGAGATGTCGCGAGGTCAGTGCCGGTGCATACTTCCTCACCGTGGAGATCATCACAGGCGAGCTTCGGCGCCTTCGATCTGGACCGGGCGCAGAGGATGACGACGAGCCCCGGCCGTTTCTCGTGCGCCTCCGGTTCACTGCCGAGGATCCGGCCCAGGTCATCGACAACGCGCGTGCGGTACTGAGGTGCGTCGTCTCCCAAACGGGTGATTGGCCGGCAGATGAGCTCTGGCCGCAACTGCTGCCAGCCTGGTTCATCCAGCGGTGCGCGCCCGAGACCCCGGAACCGGAGCACGGCGAGCCCTTCGACATGGAGGCGTGGCTGCGTCAGTGGCGCGCGATGACGCCAGAGGAGAAAGCGGCCGTCGACCAGGGGCCGTGGACGCTCTCGGGATGGTTGTACTACTTCGACCCGACCGAGGAAGGAATGGGAGACGATCGCAGCTGGTGGTGGTGGCACGCAGGAACCGACGAGTCGGGCGGCTGGGTGCAGGTGGCCACCACTGGCTGGCCCTTCGGCAGCGGTTCGCTGTCCTGGCTGATCGAGGCCAGCGGCGGCGTGGATCTCGTCTACGGGCCGTAAGCAGCGACTCGCCGTGATCGCGAACTACGGCTGGAGTACTAGACAGGGTTTCCCTCGTAGTCGTCCCCATAACCGGTCACTAGGGTCACGCCGCCTGCAGGCGTCCAGGCCAGTATTCCGTGCTGAAAATTACTCGACCGGTGGTCCGGGGGCCCGTACTCGTCCGAAGTCGGGTAGCCGAGCTCGCCGCGTTCCCAGCCCATGCTCGCCCATTTGTCGCGAATCGCCCCATGTACTTCCCATGCCCCGGTGTCAGGGGTCCAGTAGATCGAACCGTACTCGAAGTGGTTGTAGCGGCCGACCCCGTCGGGAGTTCCCGTCTCGTCCGTGATCGGATATCCAAGGAACTTCTCTCCACCCAACCGGGCCCAGTGGTCGCGGATGGCACCGTGCACTTCGTGCGCCCCTGTCTCCGGCGACCAGTCGATCGTGCCGTTCTGGAAGTCGCGCGAGCGCCCGCGCCCGTCGGGGTTCGGGCCCTCGTCGCTGCCCGCACCGGCATCCGCCGGCGCGCCGATCCAAGGGATCGTGGCCCACTTCTCGTCTATGGCAGTCATGTGCTCCGCCCTTTCGTCGGCCCCTTTTCGGGAGAGATCCCACCCTGAGAACTGCGCGACGATGAACTCGGTGTCATTCGGTTGGAACAGCCGAGCCGCCTCGATCGCCGACTGGGGGACGTTGAGGAATCCATCCCCGCGCGCTCCTCACAACGAGCCTTGAGCGACAACCGGCCCTACCACCCGCTATGAGCAAGCAGAGTCCGGCGGCTACGGTGCTGCGCTTCCACATCCTGGCACGCCGTGAATGAGCTGCGAGCTGCCCGGCAAGCGCCGCTGACATGCAGTCATGAGATATCTTCAGTATCGCCCGTACGGGTGAATCGGCAACCTGACGAACGACGGACTCAGGCCCCATTTCCCGCTCCAGCAGCGACTCGTGGGCGCGTACTGGCGCCGCACTTCGGCCGCGCAGAAACCAGTTTCCGCGGTGGAGCCCGCCATCGCGTCAGCGGGAAGCAGGTGACGTACGCGTGCAGTGCCTTGCGGCTCTCCGGCTCTTCGACCTCTGCGATCCTGCCCGGCAGCCGGCGCTCGAAGGTGGAGAGCCGCTCGGGCCGCCGCAGATTCTCGCAACGGCGCCTGGAACGGGCTACCTCATGAACTTAACTCAGGCACGAGGGGAGTTGAACGTACGCACGGCCGTGCGGGCCGCGCGGGGGCGGTGCGCCGCTGCCAGGGGGGAGTCGGCCGGCCTGGTGCGTCAGCCGGCCAGGTGCCCGGCGTGCGTCTCGGAGCCCTGCCGGAAGGCGTCGCGGCCGTGGTGGTGGCGGCGCCGCTCGACGGGCGTGCGGTGCAGCGCGATGAGCGCGGCGTCGTCGTCCAGCCGGCCGCCGGCGTGCGCGAGCAGGTCGCGTCGCAGGTGGTGCATGAGCGCCTCGGGACTCTCCTCGGTCCACCGCGCTACCCGCTCGGCGAGCGGGTAGAACCGGCCCTGGGCGTCCCGGGCCTCCACGACACCGTCCGTGTAGAGCAGCAGCGTGTCGCCGGGTTCGAAGGAGAACACGTCCAGGGTGTGCCCGGCACCCGGGTGCACGCCGAGCGGCGGTGACGGATGCAGGCTCGGGGCCGTGACGACATGGCCGGGGCTGAGCAGCAGGGGCGGGGGATGACCGCAGCTCGTCATGCGGGTGACCGGGTCGTGGTCCGGGATCTCCACCACCAGCGCGGTGGCGAAGCGCTCGCCCGCCTCCTCCGCCGGCTCCAGGTCCACCGTGTAGCGGCATACGCTCTGCTCCAGCGTGCCGACCAGTTCCGCCAGGGGGATGTCCCGGTGCGCGCTCTCCCGGAAGGCGCTCAGCAGCAGGGCGGCCTCACCGATGGCGGGCAGCCCCTTGCCGCGTACGTCCCCGATCAGGACGCGTACGACGCCTTCGCCGCGGGTCGCCGCGTACAGGTCGCCGCCGATCTGCGCCTCGTCCTCGGCGGCCAGATAGAGGGAGGCGATCCGCAGCGGGCCGATGTGCTCGGGCAGCGGCCACATCAGCACGTGCTGCGCGGCCTCGGCGACCGTACGGACCTGGGCCAGCTGGGCCTGCCGGCGGGTGCGCAGGGCGCTGTACAGGACGCAGAGCACCGAGAGGATGAAGAGGGTGATGATCTGCACGACGTGGTTCGTGGTGGCGATCCCGCCGTGGGCGACGCCGATGAGGATCTGGGCGCCCGTCGCCAGTGCTCCGATGGCCGCCGTGGTCCGCGGGCCGGCGAAGGACGGTGTGATCGCGGGCGCGATCACCAGGGTCGGGCCGAGGTGCACATCGGTCGGCGCCTGTACGTCCACCACCGTGATCACCACGATGAGCGTGATCGGGAGCAGCAACAGCGCGTGCACCGACTGCCACGGCAGCCCGCCCGCGGACCGTGGGGATCTCATGAGTACCAGCGTGCTCCCGGCCCCGACGGGCGGCCACTCGCCGTCCGCCGGGCGGCGCCGGACGCGACGCGGGGCACACGGGAAGAAAGGCGCGGGGCACACGAGAAGAAAGGGGAGCGGGCTTCCCGGGGCCTCTTCACCCCGAGCAGGCATTCCCAGCGCCTCTTCGCCCCCATGCCGCTCTTCGGCGAGCACGTCCTGGCCGGCACCGTCCACGCCCTCGCCCCGACGATCCGCTGCCGCTACGCGCAGACCGCCTTCGCCCGCGCCCGGCACTTCCGCCGCGACCACACCCGCTCCGCCCACGACGCCCTCCCGCACTGACGCGCAGCCGCCCCTTTCGGGTGGTGGACCGTGTCGGTGCGGGGACGCCGGGTACCCGTAGCTCCCCGGGGACCGGACCGGGGCATGGAGGGCGCCGTGAATGGAGAGGCGATGACGCAGGACGGGGAGGACGCCGCGCGGGCCAGGCGGCCGGAGACCGGAGGACTCCGCCTGGCCGCGGACGGAGTGGACCAGCAGGCAGGGCCGGCGCCGGACGCGCCGGCCCTGCCGCAGGACCGCAGCCAGGCGATCCTGGAGGCCACCAAAGAGATCGGTGCCCTCCTCAAACGAGCAGGCCACCCCTTCGCGCTGGCCGGGAGCGTGGCCGTCTACGCCCACGGCGGCAGCCGCTACCTCCAGCACGACGCCGACTTCTGCGTCCTGCGGGAAGACGCCGAGGCGGTGGCCGGCTCACTGCGCGAGGCGGGGTTCGCGGTGCGGACGCCGCCGGAGGACTGGCTGCTGAAGACCACCTGCCACGGCCAGAACATCGACATCATCTTCGACCTGGCGCACGAGCCCGTCACCAAGGACATGATCGACCGGGCGCAGTTCCTGCCGGTCGACTCCGTGCTCATGCCGGTGCTGTCCCCGACCGACCTGATCCGCAGCCTGATCAGCGCCTTCTCGGAGCACTACTGCGACTTCGGGTCGGTGCTGCCGGTCGCCCGGGCGGTCCGCGAGAAGGTCGACTGGGACGCCGTGCGGGCGGCCTGCGGCGACCAGCCCATGCCGGCCGCCTTCCTCTTCCTCCTCGAACGGCTGAACGTGATCGCCCCCCGTCAGGAGCAGCCATGACCGACGCAAGCCCGCCGACACCCTCGGTGGCGGCGAACCTGGACTACCGCGTCGCCCACCTCGCCGAGCGCCTCGCCTCGGGACACCTGGGCGAACTCGGCGTACGGCTGGAACCGCACGGCGACGCCGTCCTGCTCACCGGGACCGTGCCGAGCACCCAGTGCCGGGACGACATCCTGCGCACGGTCCGCGAGGAACTGGCGGGGCACCCGGTCCACTGCGACCTCCTCGTCGCCGGGACCTCCTCGCCCGACCGCGGGGAGGACCTGACGTGATCCGCATCGCGGCGGTCGGGGACATCCACATGGGTCCCGAGAGCCAGGGCACCCTGCGCCCCGCCTTCGAGACGCTGCCCGAGTGTGCCGACGTCCTGCTGCTCGCCGGCGACCTCACCCGCCACGGCACGCCCGACGAGGCCGCGGTCGTCGCCCGCGAGATCAAGGACCTCGGAGTGCCGGTCGTCGCCGTCCTGGGCAACCACGACCACCACGACGAACGGCCCGAAGAGGTCACCGCGATCCTCCGGGAGGCGGGCGCGCACGTCCTGGAAGGGGAGGCGGCCGTCGTCACCTGCGACGGAGCACG
The DNA here is from genome assembly GCF_040426375.1 of Streptomyces sp. NPDC096012. Classification (NCBI taxonomy): domain Bacteria; kingdom Bacillati; phylum Actinomycetota; class Actinomycetes; order Kitasatosporales; family Streptomycetaceae; genus Streptomyces; species Streptomyces sp. NPDC096012. Next base: position 60,663 of record NZ_JBEOTD010000018.1, on the reverse strand, counting down.
GATCGGGGTGGCCGGGACCAAGGGCTTCGGCGGCGGGTTCGTCGGCCGCTGCGCCGGGGAGTTCGGCGAGCCGCTCATGAAGGAGTTCGTCCGCTATACGCGCCGGTGCGCCGACGGTCTGCACGCGGCCCTGAAGAATCTGGGCGAGCGGGACTGCGACGTGCGGATCGCGCTGACCCACTTCTCACCCGTGCCGGACACGCTGGCCGGGGAGCCGCCGGAGATCTACCCGTTCCTCGGCAGCTACCTGCTGGCGGAGGCCATCGACACCGGCGGCGCCGACCTCGCCGTGCACGGCCACGCCCACGCCGGCACCGAACACGGCCTGACCAGCGGAGGCGTCCGCGTCCGCAACGTCGCCCAGCCGGTGATCGGCCAGGCCTTCCACGTGTACCACCTGCCGGCCGGCGGCCAGGGACCGCAGCCGCAGCCGCAGCCGCAGCCGCAGCCGCAGCCGCAGCCGCAGCCGTGAGCCGAGCCCGGGGCCGCCCAGGCGGGGCGGGGGTCGTGTCGGTGAGTCCGGGCGGTGCCGAGCGGGGAGGGGGCTCGGCGTAGCGGATTCGGGGACTCGGGGCAGAGCCATCGTGAGCCCGGGCGGTGTCGGACAGGGTCCGCGGCTGTGCCCGGGCTCCTGCCGAACGGGTCCCGTGGCAGCGACCGTGCGCACCCGGCCCGGCCCGGCGTCGGCGTCAGGCCGCCGTGAGCAGTGCCGCCCGGCCGGCCATCTCGCCGTCCTTCGCGGTCAGCGTCACCGGGACCGGGACACCGCGCCGGCGCACCAGCAGGCCCGCGCCGATCGACCCGGCGATGAGCAGTCCGCCGGCGACCAGGGCGCCGCGCGCCCCGGCACACTCCATCAGCAGCCCCAGCAGCGGCGGCCCTCCCAGGCCCCACACCGTGCCGATGCTGTTCCACACCCCGAGCACCCGGCCCCGCAGATGAGCGGGCGGATCGGTCTGCAGTACGGAGGTTCCCGCCGTGTCGGAGACGGACTCCACCACGGCCATGGGCAGCACCAGCACCAGCAGGACGGCCAGTGACGGCGACAGTCCGGCGACGACCTGGAGCAGAGCGCCGGCCGCCGCGAGCAGACCCACGGACCGCACCGACGGCTTGCGCAGCCGGGCGCCGAGTATCGCCCCGAGGATGCCGCCGACGGCCAGCACCGTGGAGACCGTGCCGAACGCCCCGGCACCGCCCGCGAGCGGGCCGGTGACCAGCACGGCGAGCGTGAGGCCGTAATTGCGGCCGAAGACGGAACTGATCCCCGTGATGCCCGCCAGCGCGACCAGGCGGGGCCGGCGCATGAAGAAGGCCAGCCCCTCCCGCACGGTCATCTCCGTGCCCGAGGGAACGGCCCGCGCCTCGGCCGGCGGTACCTGACCGGCACCGGCGGCGGGCCGCAGGAACGGTACGACCGACGCGACGAACAGGAACGACAGCCCGTTGGCGGCGTATGCGGCGGATGTGCCGAGGAAGCCGACGGCCACACCGGCCAGGGCCGTGCCGGCCAGCCGGCCCGCGCTGTGCACGAGCGAGCCGACGCCGATCGCGGAGGGCACGTCCTCGACGGGCACGAGATCGTTGCCGAGCAGTGCGCACGCCGGCCCGTCGACGGTCGCGATGAGGCCGGTCACGGCGGCCAGCGCCAGCAGCGCCGTCATGTCGATCCGGTCCATCGCCACGAGCAGCGCGGTGGTGAACGCCACCACCCCCAGCAGGGTCTGGCTGACGGCGACCGTCAGCTTCCGGGGCCAGCGGTCCACGGCCGCGCCGCCCAGCAGGCTCACGAACAGCGCGGGCGCCGCCTGCACGGACATCGACAGACCGGTCGCCGCGGCCGACCCCGTGATGTGCAGCACCAGCAGGTTCTGCACCGTGAGCTGCATCCAGGTTCCGGCGTTGGAGACGAAGTTCGCCGCCGACCACCAGCGCATCCCGCGGTGGCGCAGGGACCGCCACGGCGAACGGGAGGCGGCGGTACGGGACACGGACACGGGTACGGACAGGTCAGGGGCAGCAGACACAGGGGGGGTACTCGGCAGAGGAGTGGGAGACGGACCGGCGGAACCTCTGGGCCAGGCTGCGTCGCATGGCCGGGTCGCCTGGTCAGGGCATCGTCCATGCTTGCAGACGGGACGGGCGAGTCGTCGCCGTCGCCCCGGCCACCAGGGGCGCAGGAACGCTCAACTGACCTTCCCCGTTCGCTCCTTGGGCCCCCGCGTGGGGTTCCTCACAGGTCCCCGTTTGCCGGGTGCCGTACCTGGTTACGCGGAGACCCACACCACACCGAACGGCCTCGCCGAAGGAGGCGTGTGATGCGCGACGTACGTCACGGACGGACCGGGGTGCCGGTCCGCCGCTCACGCTCCGGAGCGCTCGGCGGCCGCCCCGTACGCACCGGCGAGGAGCCGGTCACCGCGCGCAGCGCCCTGCGCCTGCGGCAGCTGCTGTCCGCGGTCTTCCTGCCGGTGTTCACCGTGGCTACGGTCGCCTTCGCTCTCTGGGCGGCGCGCTCGGGCCCCGGCGACAGCCCGGGCACCGAACCGCTGGCCGCCCTCGCGGCGGTCTGCGGCGTCCTGGCGCTGGGGGCCGCGCTGGACCTCGTGGTGGTCACGGCGCGCAGGCGGCGGGAACGGGGCGAACGACGGTGACGCGCGGCCGACACCGTCGCTCACCGCCGTCACCCGCGACTGACACCGTCGCTCACCGCCGTCCTCCGGGGCTGACACCGTCGCTCCCGCCGTCACCCGCGACTGACACCGTCGCTCACCGCCGTCTTCCGGGGCTGACACCCTCGCTCCCGCCGTCACCCGCGGCCGGCGCACCTCCGCCGGGGGCGGAGGTGTCGCCCACCTCACCCGCACGCCCCTGTCCCCGACTTGGCCCCCCGATGCGCGGCCGAGAACCGGACATGCGGCCAAGAACCAGAGACCGCGACCGGGGAAACTCGCCTCTAGCGGTTGACCGCCCGCATACCCGCCTCGTCGTACCGCTCGCCCGACGCCTCCGGCAGCTCGGCGTCGATCCGGGCCAGGTCCTCCGCGGTCAGCTCGATGCCGACCGCGCCGGCGTTCTGCTCCAGGTAGGTGCGGCGCTTGGTGCCAGGGATCGGGACCAGGTCCTCGCCCTGCGCCAGCACCCAGGCGATGGCCAGCTGGGCCGGGGTCACGTCCTTCTCGGCGGCGATCTCCCTGACCTTCGCCGCCAGCCGCAGGTTCGCCTCCAGGTTGCCGTCGGTGAAGCGCGGGTTGTTACGGCGGAAGTCGTTGTCGTCCAGCTCCTCCGGGGAGCTGAAGCGGCCCGCGAGGAAGCCGCGGCCCAGCGGCGAGTACGGCACGAAGCCGATGCCGAGCTCCCGGCAGGCGGGCAGCACCTCGGCCTCCACGTCCCGCGTCCACAGCGAGTACTCGCTCTGCACGGCGGTGACGGGGTGGACGGCGTTCGCGCGCCGGATCGTCTCCGCGCTCGCCTCGCTCAGCCCGATGTGACGCACCTTGCCCTCGGCGACCAGCTCGCCCAGCGCGCCGACCGTCTCCTCGATGGGCACGCCCGGGTCGACCCGGTGCTGGTAGTACAGGTCGATGTGGTCGGTGCCCAGGCGCTCCAGCGAGCCGTGGACCGAGCTGCGGACGTGCTCGGCCGAGCCGTCCTGCCGGCCGATCGTGCTCATGTCGCCGGGTACGGCGTCGTCCATCCGGTAGTTGAACTTCGTGGCGATCACATACTCGTCGCGATGCCCGCGTATCGCCTCGCCGACCAGCGACTCGTTGGTGAGCGGTCCGTAGACCTGCGCGGTGTCGAGGAAGTCGATCCCGAGTTCCAGGGCCCGCCGAATGGTCGCGATGCCCTCCTCCCGGTCGGCGGAGCCGTAGAAGGCGGACATCCCCATGCATCCGAGGCCGATGGCCGATACCTGGAGGTCCCGCAGGCTGCGCTTCTGCATGGGGTGGGTCCTTTCATACACGCTCTTCGTCGTTCTCCGGGGCGCGAGGGCCTTCTTCCATCTAGCGACGGAATCCGGCACCCGGCATCCCGTGAGGGAGGCCGGGCCCGGTGGCCGGTGCGATGTCCGTGACGCTACGAGTTGAAGCGCGCTCGAAGTCAAGGCGCGCTGCGCGCCGGCCTACGGATTCAGCCGCACCGGCAGTGCCCGGCCAGGGCGACTCCAAGGTCTACCCGTGGTACCTGGTGCTCGATGCGGTCCAGGAGCTCACCGGCGAGTGACTTCCCCACCCGGGCCCCTGCCGGGTTCGGGACGACCCCGCAGTCGCCGTAGAGGACGGGCACGTCCATGGCGCGCAGCTCCCTGACGCTCCGCTCGAATTGGCGGTGCTGCACGTAGGCGGCATTCACGGCATGGTGACCATGGGGAATGTCCTTGCCGATGGCCTCGGCGACGACGCCCATCACGACGTCCCGGGTGTTGCCCGTCGCCCAGGCGTTGATCGTGCTGAAGGTGGCCGGCTAGGCCCGAGCCCGTGGTGACGAGGGGTCTTCACCACGGCGCGCCCGGCCCGAACGGTTCGAAGAACATGACGTCCAGCGGATGCAGGTCCCGGCCGGTCAGACCGGGGAAGCCGGATTCGGCGGGGCCGCCGCGCAACCACGTGAGCAGGGTTGCCGTGAAGTCGCCTGGCAGGGGTGGTCCTTGGTGGCAGTGGCGTGGGTTGACGGCTACGCGCCACGTCTCGGGCGGTCCGTCCGCGCGCCAGCCGATCTGGTCCCCGTCGATCGTCGACGCGAACGGCAGGAAGCCGCCGGGCTCGGGCCACGCGGGCATCGGGTAGTACTGGGGATGGGCGGCGCGCAGTTGGCGGTATCCGTCAAGCATGCCCTCGGCGGTGGCCGCGAGCCCCTGCTCCCGTGGCCGGCCCAGGGACAGTGGGGCGCTCATGTCCAGCCACCAGCTCCAGTTGCCCGCCCCGTACCGCTCCGCGAGCGCCACGAAGTCCGGCGGCAGCCGGGTGCCGAGCCGCTGGAAGACCTGCTCCCATGTGCCCTCGCCCAGGTACGGCTCCAGGGGCGGTGGAACCAGCGCCATGACGGCGTCGAGGCCCGAGCCCTCGGTGAGCGCCGCGTGCTGCCGCGCGTCCACGGCGGTGCCCGCAGGCGGTGGCGACCAGGGTGCGGCCCCGGCCAGCGGCGGCCAGACCCGAATCTGTGAGGACAGCGGGCCCAGCAGCCCGCCGGGCTCGCCCGGGTGCGGCACGCCGGTGCGCAGCACCGTGAACAGCAGCTCCAGGAACGGGACTTCGTAGTCCACCCAGGGCTCGCTCACCCCGACCGCCACATTCGTGGTCATGAGCGTGACCGGCCACTCGTCGGGGTCGTCCGACGCGCCCGTGTTCCAGAAGAGGTGGTCGCCGCTCCACGTCGTGGCGAAGGCGAGCAGGCCGCCCTCCTCGGGCAGGAAGGGGCGCCGACGCGCGGTGAACATGCTGGGCCGGATCGCCGAGTGCCGGTGCGTCTCGACGATCCATGCTGCGTAATCGAAGCGGCCGTCGGTGCTGACGCACGGGGGGTGCAGCCGGATCGCCGCACCCGGGCCGCCTATCTCGGCCGCACCGTACGCCGACACGAGCGCCTTGTAGTCACCGGGCAGCGGGGCGCCCACCCAGCCCTCGACCGCCGCCCAGTCGACGGCGGGCGCCGGGCCGGGCGGCGGTCCGACGAGACCTGTGAACGCGGTGATCCGCGCAGAGTGATCCACGGAGCCGAGGATGACATCCCCCACTGACATGGGGACTGGGACCTGGCACCGCTCGGGCGTCTGACCCGCCCACTGACTGATGCTTCGGCTGTCCTCGGGTCGAATCGCTCGGCTCCGGGCGGTGCCGCAGCGCGCGTGACCGGCCGGGCCACCATGACCTCATTGCCTCGCCCAACCCCCTTGCCCCGCAGGTCACAGCGTTAACGCAACGGTGTTGGGTGGCCGGCGCCACCGCGATCACATCCGCCTCCGGCCAAACGTCCGGCTCACCGGGCATTTTGTAGTCACTGCGCACCGGGTGGGCGGTCAGCTGTTCGAGGTCGGCCAGCTGGGGGGTGAGCCACTGCGCAGCGGTCGGTGTGAGGCCGACGCAGACGTCGAAGCCGAGGGCCTGTGCGTTCCCGATCACCGGCGCGACGTCGAGGACGGGCGGGGCCGCCGAGGCGAACGGATAGAGCACGCCGGAGGTGGTCGTCATGCGACTATCGACCACACGGCCGCTTCGGGTCAGGGCCGCAATCACCAGCCCCCTGGTGCTCCCGGAAGACCGCTGCGGGGCGGGCAACGACTGGGTGACGTCCGCCTCCCGGCGCTTCACACGGGGTGTGTTCGGAACTCCAAGCGAATATGCCAGCCGCACCCTACTGAATGCGGCATTCCGGTAGCAGGCTGATGCAGGCACCACCCGCCCCGTCGCGCCCCACAGGTCCGGAAGCCTCCCCGCGCGGCGGGGCTGAGTGCGTTCCGGCACGGTCGCCGCCTCAGGCGAGTACTAGTGTTTCTTTGATTTCATCCCGATGGCCGATACCCGGAGCTCCCGCAGGCTGCGCTTCTGCATGGGGGATCCTTTCATGCACGCTCGTTCGTCGTTCTCCGGGGCGCGAGGGCCTTCTTCCATCTAGCGACGGAATCCGGCACCCGGCATCCCGTGGGGGAGGCCGGGCCCGGTGGCCGGTGCGGTGTCCGTGACGCTACGAGTTGAAGCGCGCTCGAAGTCGAGGCGCGCTGCGCGCGGACCTACGGACGGAGCCGCACCGGCAGTTCGAACAGGTCGTTCTGGGTGACCACCGGCTTGTTGCGCAGCTCGCTCGCGGGCACCGCCAGGTCCAGGGCGGGGAACCGGGCGTAGAGCGCGGGGAGCGCCACGCCCGCCTCCAGCCGGGACAGGGCGGCGCCCGGGCACACGTGCGGGCCGTGACCGAAGGAGATGTGACGGCTCCTCGTCGCCCGGGTGATGTCGAACTCCCCGGCGCTCGGCCCGTGCGCGCTCTCGTCCCGGCCGATCGCGCCGTACGACACGATCAGCGCGTCCCCGGCCGGGATCACCTTGTCGCCGACCGGCACGTCCTCGGTCGCGAACCGGATCAGGACGTGCGAGGTGGGCGTGGAGAAGCGCAGGGTCTCCTCGACGACCGCCGACCAGTCGGCCTCGCCGGAGAGCACCAGGGCGCGCTGCTCGGGATGCGTGGAGAGGTTGACGACGGCGTTGACGATCAGGGAGATCGTCGTCTCGTGGCCCGCGGCCACCATCAGCTGCAGCGTGGAGACGATCTCCGCGTCGGTGAGCCGATCGCCGTCCTCCGAGGCGAGGATCAGCGCGCTGGTCAGGTCGTCCCCGGGCCGGGCCCGCTTGGCCGCCACCGTCTCGCCCATGATCTGGGCCAGCTCGGTGAGGGTCGCGATGACCTCCTCGGGCGGGGTCTGCGTGGAGAAGAACCTCTCGAACAGCACCTTCAGCCGCGGCAGCCGCTCCTCCTCGATGCCCATGAGTTCGGCGATGACGTACATGGGCAGCGGGTAGGCGAAGGCCGCCTTGAGATCGACGCTCTCCGCGTCCTCGGGCAGGGCGTCCAGCAGATCCTGGGTGAGGCTGCCGATCCGCTCGCGCATCCGCTCCACCCGGCGCGGGGTGAGCGCCTGCGCCACCAGCGTGCGCAGCCTGCGGTGGTCGGCACCGTCCACGGTGAGCATGGAGCGGCCCGGGTTGGCGAGACCGATCAGCGGCCAGTCCGCGGGTATCTCGCCGCGCCGCCAGGCACCCCACACCTCGATGTCCTTCACCAGACGCGGGTCGGTGAGCAGCGCCCTGGCCTCGGCGTGGTGGGTGACGGCCCACACCGGGACGCCGCCCGGCAGTTCGACGGCTGCGAGCGGGCCGGCCGCGCGCAGCGCCGCGCTCTCGCCGTCCAGGTCGGTGACGAAGGGGTCGAGCGCGATCCGGGATGCTTCGGTGCCGGTCGTCATCATGACGTGCCTCCCAGGGCAGGGGTCGGAGTACGGCGCGCGTCCGGGGGACGACCCCCGGGCCCCGGCGCGAAGCGGGCCGGCCGGGGCGACGCGGGATCAGAGGGCGGGCACGGGCGTGAAACGCACGGGCAGCGCGCCGAGACCCCGCAGCCAGGGCGAGGGCCGGCGGCCGAGGGACTCGGGGGCCACCGCCAGGTCGATGTCCGGCAGCCGGTCCAGCACGACCTCGATGCCGGTCCGCGCGATCACCTCGGCGATCTCCTGCGCGGGGAACGGGCAACGGTGCTCACCGTGACCGAAGGAGAAGTGCGCGTTGTTCCCGCCGGTCAGCGCGGAGGCGTCGGTACGCACCTGCGGATCGGAGTTGGCGCCCTGCAGCCCGAGCAGCAGCAGGTCGCCGGCACGGATGCGGCGACCGCCGAGGTGCGTGTCCCGGGCGGCCCAGCGGCCCGCCACGTTCTGCGTGGGCGTGTCCTCCCACAGGACCTCGTTCATCGCCTCGGCCACGCTGTGGCGGCCGCCGAACAGCGAGGCGGCGAACCGGTCATCGGTGAGCATCAGCCTGAGCGAGTTGCCGATCCAGTCGGCGGTCGGCTGGTGCCCGGCCGCCAGCATCACCATGAGGTCCTGCGCGATCTCCTCGTCGCTGAAGCCGCTGTCGTCGGCGAGCATCCGGGAGGCCACGTCCCCGGCGGGCTCCTTCCTCCGGTCGGCCAGCAACTGCGCCATGGACGTGGCCAGATGGGCCTGTCCGGCCAGGGCCCGCTCCCGGCCGTCGATCATGTCGTTGAGGGCGGTGACCAGCCCCGGGCCGTCCTCGTCCGCGAAGCCGTAGAGCCGGGCCAGGACCCGCACCGGCAGCAGCATCGCGTACTGCGTGATCAGGTCGGCCTCGCCCGCCGTGCACAGCGCGTCGATCAGCTCGTCGGCGAACCGCTCGGCGTGCTGCCGGAGTTCGGAGGGGTCCACCGCCTCCAGCGCGTTGCTGACCATCGAGGCGCGCTGCCGGTGCCGGTCACCGACCGTGTAGAGGATCGACGGCTGCCTGCGGCCGATCATCGGCAGCAGCGGCCAGTCGGCGGGGATGCTCTCCCACTGGTTCCACAGCTCGGAGTCCCGGCTGAACAGCACCGGGTCCCCGGTGACCTGATGCAGTTCGCGGTAGCCCAGCACCAGCCAGGCCGGCACGTCACCGTCGAGCAGCACCGGCACCACGGCACCGTGGTCGCGCCGCATCTCCCGGTACAGGCGGGCTGGTTCGGTCTGGAACCGCGGGCCGCTGAGCGGAACGGCGTCGGAGGTGGTCACACGAACTCCTGTCGGGGCAGGCCCGCCCGCGCGGACGGGTCGGCGTACCGGTCCTTCACGTGCTGGACGAGTGTGATCAGGACCTGCTTGGCGGAGGCGCGCGAGCGGGCGTCGCAGTCCAGCAGCGGCACGTGCGGATCCAGGTCGAGGGCCTCGCGGACGTCCGCGCCGGCGCGGACCGGCCCGCCGAAGTCGTTGCAGGCCACGATGAACGGCGTGCCGTGGTGCTCCAGGCGGTCGATGGCGTACCAGGAGTCGTCGATCCGGCGGGTGTCGACGAGGACGACGGCGCCGAGCGTGCCGGAGAACAGCCGGTCCCACAGGAACCAGAACCGCTCCTGGCCCGGCGCGCCGAACAGGTACAGCACGTTGTGCGCGTCCAGGGTGATCCGGCCGAAGTCGAAGGCGACCGTGGTGGCGGTCTTGCCGCGCACCTGGCGGATGTCGTCGACCGTCTCGCCTGCCTGGGTCATCGTCTCCTCGGTGTTGAGCGGACGGATCTCGCTGACGGAACGGACCAGGGTGGTCTTGCCGACGCCGAAGCCGCCGACGACCACGATCTTCAGACCGTTGTCGGCGGAGGCACCCAACGGGGTGCGGGCGTCAGAGGTTGCGGAGTCCAACGAGCACCTGCTCCAGGATGTCGGGGTCGGTTGTGGCCGGCGTGCGCGGATGACGGGCACTGACCCGGCCCGCCGCCAGCAGGTCGCACAGCAGCACCTTGGTGATGCTCACGGGCAGTCCGAGTTCGGCGGCGATCTCCACCACCGAGGTGGGGAACCGGGCCGTCTCGAGGATGGCCACGTGCTCCGACTGCATGCCGGCCACCGGTTCGGACTCCGCGACCACCAGCGTGACCAGGTCGAAGGGGTTGTCCGGGTCGGTCCTGCTGCGTCCCTGGGTGATGGTGTAGAGGCGGTCGGGGGCGTCGTCCCTGCCCGGACGGCTCATACCGGGAGGGTTCGGGCCGGGACGGCTCATGATGTGCGCGGCGGAGCGGTCAGGTGCTCGCCGAGCTGCTCCACCAGCTCGCTCATGTTGTGCCCGACGACGCCGGCGTCCGCGTCCTCGGTGGTGACGACGGCCAGATGAGCGCCCGCGCCCGCCTCCACGATGAACAGCACGCCGCCGTAGAACTCCGCCATGGCCGAGCGGACACCGCCGCTGCCGTCGCCGAACTCGACGGACGCCCCGTGCGACAGCGACTGGATGCCGGCCGCGATCGCCGCCAGCTGGTCGGCCTGGTCGACGCTCAGCTCCGGGGTACGGCACAGCTTCAGCCCGTCGCGCGAGAGCACGAGGGCGTGCCGGGTCCCGGGCGTCCTCTCCAGCAGGCCTTCCAGGAGCCAGGTGAGCTTGTCGTCGGCGGTGGTCGGGCCGGTCATGAGGTGGGGTCGCCTTCCGGGTGCGCGTGCGGATCGGAGGAAGAGGAGGAGGAGTGCTCGCTGGTGGGGGCGGGGGTACCGGGCCCGCTGCCGCTGCCGCTGCCGCTGCCGCTGCCGCTGCCGCTGCCGCTGCCGCTGCCGGCATCGGCAGCCTCGGGGCCGGGCGTGGCGATCCGGGGAGCAGCGGCGGTCGGGCTCTGCGGGGCGTGGTGGCTGGGCGCGGCGCTGTGTGGAGCGCCGGCGGTGGCACCCTGTGGCGCGTCGGCGGTGCGGCCGTGCCCTGCCGTGGGCGGCACGGCGACCGCGACCGCGTCGTCCGCGCCCCTGCCCTGCTCGTCCGCGGCCCTGCCCTGCTCGTCCGCGGTGCCCCTGCCCTGCTCGTCCGCGGACGAGCCGGCAGCGGCCTGCCGGGTGGTCGGGGCGGCCGGGCGCACGGCCTGGCGGAAGCTGCTGAACCGGGCCGCGCGGGCCTTGACCTCGTCCGGGGCGGATGCCGGGCGCGCGGCCTCGGCGCGGTGCGGGCGGGAGCCCTCGGCCTCGGCGAGCGTGCGGCCCCGGCGCCGCCTGGGCAGACCGCCCGGGCCCCCCGGCTCCGGCACCGGCGCGGCGGACTCGTGCTCCGGCCCGGACTCCGGCGCCGCGGACGCGTGGTCGGGCGTGGCCTCCAGGGCGCGGGGGGCCGCGGCGGACGCCGTCGTCTGCGGGCGCGCGGGAGCGGTCGCCCCGGCAGGGGCGGGGCTGGTGAGGATGTCCTGCGGGATGAGGATCAGCACCCCCGTGCCACCGCGCGCCGACGGCCGGAACGACACCTTGAGGACGTGCTTGCGGGCCAGCCGGCCGACCACGGCGAGGCCGAGCCGCGTGCCGGTCAGGCCACCCAGCCCGGTGACGTCCCCGGAGACCGCGCGCTCCGCGCGGCGCAGCTGCACCTCGCCCATGACCAGGCCACTGTCCTCCACGGACACGATGAGCCCGGCCGGCACCTCCTCCACGTAGACGTGGACCTCGGCGGTGGGCGGCGAGAAGTTCGCGGCGTTGTCCAGCAGTTCGGCGAGCGCGTGCATCACGCCCTCGGCGGCGTGCCCGGAGACGGCGGCCTCGCTGACCGAGTGCACCCGCACCCGGCGGTAGCCGGCGATCCGGCCCATCGCGCCGCGCAGGATCGACTCCATGGCGATCGGCCGGGCCCAACGGCGGCCCGAACGCGCCCCGGTCAGCACGGCGATGGAGTCGGCGAGCCGGCCGGCCTGGGCGGTGCGGTGGTCGAGATGGAGGAGATCGGAGAGGACCTCCTCGTCGCTGTGCCGGTCCTCCATCGTGCGCAGGTCGGCCAGCGTGGCCGTGGCCAGGGCCTGCATCCGTGCCGCGGCGTTGGACGTGGCGGAGACCGCCGCGTCCCGCTCCCGGCGGGCCCGCTCCAGCTCAGCCGTCAGACGGGCGGTCTCCCGGCGCAACCGGTCCGTCTCGCGCGCGCTCTGCTGCGTCAGCCGGTCGCGTTCGGTGCCGAACGAATCCGTCAATTCGGCGCGCTGCGCCGCCAGTTCGTCGATGAGGCGCTGCTGCTCCTGGCGCACGTCCTCCGCCGTACGGGCTTGCTGGTGCAGCAGCCGCCCGATCTCCTGGGTGGCGCTCTCCAGCCGGTGCCGGGTGCCGCGTGCGATCCGCAGTGCGTGTGCGGCCGTGGCGACCGCCGCGCTGAGGGCGACCGCGGCCGAGGCCCCGCCCCAGACGAGCGGGGTGCCCGCGGAGTGCGGTGCCAGGAGCACGGCGGCGCAGACCGCGAGCGCGGACAGGACACCGGTCGCGGCGAACGCGGAGACGAACGTACGCGGGGAGGGTCGGTCTCCGGGATGGGTGGGCGCGGTCATCGGTCCGGTCTGGTCCTCGCGGCAAAGACGGGCGGGTGGCAGCTTGCAGAAGAGGCGTGAAGGGTGCGGCGCGACACTCGATCGTGAACTGACGGTCACTATACGAGAGTTCTTGATCGAAAAAGAACGGATCCGTGGGCTTTCCATGAACTGGACGGCCGTGTCCGCGTGTTGGTGGTGAACCGGACGAGTGGGAGGACCCGGGACCGAGTGCCCTGCCGTCCACGGCGTGACCCACGGGGCGACGGCGTCGGCGAACGACGATCCGGCCCCCGGGCGCCTGGGCCGGCAGACGCAAGCGGGGGGACGAAGGTTGCCTCTCGGTGCCCGGTTTCCGTTGTGTGCCGCCTGTGGGCATTCCCACCCGTAACGGATCTTGACGCCCGCTTCCGGGCTCGCTGGACTGTTGCCGACCGGGCGCGCGTCGCTTAGGGGATCCCGGTCGGGGGCGGGCCGGCCGGCAGGCGGGTGAAGGGGGCGACAGACGTGACGGGGGAACCGAAGGCGATGGGCTGCCGAGCCTCATGAGCGCCGAAGGGCGTCTCGCGCGCTTACGTCCGCCGCTCGCGCGACTCGCCCGGTTCACCCGGCGCACGCTGCGAGCCGAGTGGCACGCCGTCGTCGCCGACCCGGTGCGGCGGCTCGCCCGGCGGGGACTGTCCGGACTGCTGCTGGCGTTCGTCGCCGCGTTCGGCGTCATCTTCTTCCACGCCATCGCCCAGCACCCCGCCGGCGCGGTCTGGGTACGGCGGCTCGGCGGTGTCATGGCGGACCTGCCACTGTGGCTGTCCCTGCTGCGCACCCCCGTGTCGCTGTACGTGCCCGCGCTCGACCTGCCGGTGTGGGCGGGCATCACCCAGCTCTTCCTCGCGTTCGCGCTCGCCGAACTGACCCTCGGCCGCGCCCGCACCCTGATGATCGCCTACGTCACCACACTGGCCGGCACCCTCACCGCCCGCCTGATGATCGCGGCGGGGCCCGGCTGGTGGGGGTTCGGGCTGCCGCCCGAGTGCGGGCAGGTGCTCGACACCGGGCCCTCGGCCGCCGTGGTGGGTCTGTTCACCTACCTCTCGGTCGTCCGGCGCGCCCCCGTGGTGTTCGCGCTGACCGGCGGCTCGATGGTGTGGGAGTCCATCGCCGTCCCCAACCTGGCCGGCCGCGAGCACCTCATCGCGGTGGGCGCGGCGGTCGTCCTCGGACTCCTGCACGGCCGCACGCAACGGCTGCGCGCCGCCGTACGGTCCCTGCTGCCGGCGCCACCCCCCGAACCCACCCCCGCCCTCACCCCCACCCCCGGGCCCACCGGCCCGCCCCCCGCACCCACGAGCCAGGCCCCGGCCCCGGCGGCGTCCGCCGAAACCCGCGCACTCCCGGCCCCGGCGGCGTCCACCGAGCCACACGCGTTCCCGGCGGCGTCCGCGGAGCCACGCACGGTTCCCGCCCCGGCGGCGTCCACCGCGCCACACGCGTTCCCGGCGGCGTCCGCGGAGCCGCGCACCGTCTCCGCCCCGGCGGCGTCCACCGAGCCACACGCGCTCCCGGCGGCCTCCACCGAGCCGCGCACGGTTCCGGCCCCGGCGGCGTGCGCCGAGCGGCCCGCGGATCGCGGGGCCTGAGCCCCGGCGGCATCCCCGTGCGCCGGGCCCGCTCCGCCCGGCGCGTCCCTGTGGCGCCGCCCACCCCGTCAATGTGATGGTTTTCGCACGTCGACCCGTACGGCCACCCCCTAGGGTGGCCGCGAGGCAGGGCAGGGCGTGGCTGACACCAGGGTGTTCGTCGCCGGCAGGCAGCTGAAGGGAATCCAGGATGTTCCGCAAGGTGCTGGTCGCCAACCGTGGAGAGATCGCGATCCGCGCGTTCCGGGCGGGCTACGAACTAGGCGCCCGCACGGTCGCCGTGTTCCCGCACGAGGACCGCAATTCGCTGCACCGGCTCAAGGCCGACGAGGCCTACGAGATCGGGGAGCCGGGGCACCCGGTGCGGGCCTACCTCTCCGTGGAGGAGATCGTGGGCGCCGCCCGCAGGGCCGGGGCGGACGCCGTCTACCCCGGCTACGGCTTCCTGTCCGAGAACCCCGAACTGGCCCGCGCCTGCGAGGAGGCGGGCATCACCTTCGTCGGCCCCGACGCCCAGACGCTGGAGCTGACCGGCAACAAGGCCCGTGCGGTCGCCGCCGCCCGCGCGGCGGGCGTGCCCGTGCTCGGCTCCTCCCAGCCCTCCAACGACGTGGACGAACTGGTCCGCGCCGCCGAGGAGATCGGCTTCCCCGTCTTCGTCAAGGCGGTCGCGGGCGGCGGCGGGCGCGGCATGCGGCGCGTGGAGGACCCCGCCCAGCTGCGCGAGTCCATCGAGGCCGCGTCCCGCGAGGCCGCGTCCGCGTTCGGCGACCCGACCGTCTTCCTGGAGAAGGCCGTCGTGGACCCGCGCCACATCGAGGTGCAGATCCTCGCCGACGGCGAGGGCAACGTGATCCACCTCTTCGAGCGGGACTGCTCGTTGCAGCGCCGCCACCAGAAGGTCATCGAGATGGCCCCCGCGCCCAACCTCGACCCCGAACTGCGCGACCGGATCTGCGCCGACGCCGTGCGCTTCGCCCGCGAGATCGGCTACCGCAACGCGGGCACCGTGGAATTCCTGCTCGACCCCGACGGCAACCACGTCTTCATCGAGATGAACCCGCGCATCCAGGTCGAGCACACCGTGACCGAGGAGGTCACGGACGTCGACCTGGTCCAGGCCCAGCTGCGCATCGCCGGCGGCGAGACCCTCGCCGACCTCGGCCTCGCCCAGGACACCGTCACGCTGCGCGGTGCCGCCCTGCAGTGCCGTATCACCACCGAGGACCCCGCCAACGGCTTCCGCCCGGACACCGGCCGGATCAGCGCCTACCGCTCGCCGGGCGGCTCCGGCATCCGTCTCGACGGCGGCACCACCCACGCGGGCACCGAGATCAGCGCCCACTTCGACTCGATGCTGGTCAAGCTCACCTGCCGGGGCCGGGACTTCAAGGCCGCGATCGGCCGGGCCCGGCGCGCGGTCGCCGAGTTCCGCATCCGCGGTGTCGCCACCAACATCCCGTTCCTGCAGGCGGTCCTCGACGACCCCGACTTCCAGGCGGGCCGGGTCACCACCTCCTTCATCGAGCAGCGCCCCCAGCTGCTGACCGCCCGCTCCTCCGCCGACCGCGGCACCAAGCTGCTCACCTACCTCGCCGACGTGACGGTGAACAAGCCGCACGGCGAGCGGCCCGACGTGCTCGACCCGCTGACCAAGCTGCCGCCGCTGCCCGCGGGCGAGCCGCCCGCCGGTTCGCGCCAACTGCTCGTGGAACTGGGCCCCGAGGGCTTCGCCCGCCGGCTGCGCCAGTCCCCGACGATCGGCGTCACCGACACCACCTTCCGCGACGCCCACCAGTCCCTGCTCGCCACCCGCGTGCGCACCAAGGATCTCCTCGCCGTCGCCCCGGTGGTCGCCCGCACCCTGCCGCAGCTGCTCTCCCTGGAGTGCTGGGGCGGCGCCACCTACGACGTGGCACTGCGCTTCCTCGCCGAGGACCCCTGGGAGCGGCTGGCCGCGCTGCGCGAGGCCGTCCCCAACATCTGCCTGCAGATGCTGCTGCGCGGCCGCAACACCGTCGGCTACACCCCGTACCCGACCGAGGTCACCGACGCCTTCGTGCAGGAGGCCGCCGCCACCGGCATCGACATCTTCCGCGTCTTCGACGCCCTGAACGACGTCGGCCAGATGCGGCCCGCCATCGAGGCCGTACGCGAGACCGGCACGGCGATCGCCGAGGTCGCCCTCTGCTACACCGCCGACCTCAACGACCCCGCCGAGCGCCTGTACACCCTCGACTACTACCTGCGCCTCGCGGAGCAGATCGTCGAGGCCGGCGCCCATGTCCTCGCCATCAAGGACATGGCCGGACTGCTGCGCGCCCCGGCCGCCGCCAAGCTCGTCTCCGCGCTGCGGCGCGAGTTCGACCTGCCGGTGCACCTGCACACGCACGACACCGCGGGCGGGCAGCTCGCCACCTACCTGGCCGCGATCCAGGCGGGCGCGGACGCGGTCGACGGCGCGGCGGCCTCCATGGCGGGTACGACCTCGCAGCCGTCGCTGTCGGCGATCGTCGCCGCCACCGACCACTCCGAGCGGCCCACCGGTCTCGACCTGCAGGCGGTCGGAGACCTGGAGCCGTACTGGGAGAGCGTCCGCAAGATCTACGCCCCGTTCGAGGCGGGCCTCGCCTCCCCGACCGGCCGCGTCTACCACCACGAGATCCCCGGCGGCCAGCTGTCCAACCTGCGCACCCAGGCCGTCGCCCTCGGACTCGGCGACCGCTTCGAGGACATCGAGGCGATGTACGCCGCCGCCGACCGCATCCTCGGCCGCCTGGTCAAGGTCACCCCGTCCTCCAAGGTCGTCGGAGACCTCGCCCTGCACCTCGTCGGCGCCGGCGTCTCCCCGGCGGACTTCGAGGCGACTCCCGACAAGTTCGACATCCCCGACTCGGTGATCGGCTTCCTGCGCGGCGAACTGGGCACCCCGCCCGGCGGCTGGCCCGAGCCCTTCCGTACCAGGGCGCTCCAGGGCCGCGCGACCGCCAAGCCCGTTCCCGAGCTGTCCGCCGAGGACCGCGACGGGCTGGCCAAGGACCGGCGGGCCACCCTCAACCGGCTGCTGTTCCCCGGCCCGACCCGCGAGTTCGAGACCCAGCGCCAGTCCTTCGGCGACACCAGCGTGCTGGACAGCAAGGCGTTCTTCTACGGTCTGCGCCCGGCCAAGGAGTACGCCGTCGACCTGGAGCCCGGCGTCCGGCTGCTGATCGAGCTGCAGGCGATCGGCGAGGCCGACGAACGCGGACTGCGCACCGTGATGTCCACCCTCAACGGCCAGTTGCGCCCGATCCAGGTACGGGACCGCGCGGCGGCCTCCGACATCCCGGTGACGGAGAAGGCCGACCGTTCCGACCCCGGCCATGTCGCGGCACCCTTCGCCGGTGTGGTGACGCTGACCGTGGCCGAGGGCGACGAGGTGGCGGCCGGTGCCACGATCGCCACCATCGAGGCGATGAAGATGGAGGCGACGATCACGGCGCCGAAGGCGGGCCGGGTGTCCCGGCTGGCGATCAACCGGATCCAGCAGGTGGAGGGCGGCGACCTGCTGGCCGAGCTGGCCTGAGCCCGCGCGCGCCGCGGCCGTCGACCACGGCCGCGGCGCGCGAGAGCACGGTCGCCCGCGGCCGTCGAGAGCACGGTCGCCCGCGGTCGTCGCGCGGCGCCGCGGCCCCGTGTCGGCGGCCGCGGATCCGCACCGCGTATCCGGACCGTTCGAGGCACACCCGGCCGGCGGCCGTCAGTCCCAGAGCGGGTAGATCATGACCTCCTTGAAGCCGTCCGGCCGGGCGGACGCGTACGTGAGGGTCATCCGGGTGAAGTGCTGGACGTTCGGGTCCTTCTTCCACGCCTGCGGGCTCTCCAGGCGCACGGTCACCTGGTAGTAGCGGAACCTGCCCGCCGCGCAGTACGGCTTGCAGTCGTTGACCAGGTTCACGCCCACGGCCGTCGCCCCGTCCGGGCCCCACTGCGACCACTGCAGCCCGGAGAGCCGGCTGTTGCCGTCACCGCAGGCGAGGAGGAAGTCGGCCGGGCGGATGTCCCGCTGCCACTGGCAGGTGACGAGCACGGGTGGCGGGGGGCCGGCCTGCGCGGCCGTGGTGGCCGGACCGGCCGACGCCGTGCTCATGGACGTCGTGAGCAGGGCTGACGCCGCCAGCGTGAGCGCCGTTCCCGTCAGTGATCCGCGCATGGTCGCTCCCACCCGTCGATCGTCCCCGAGGGCTGCACAACGACGCTACGACCGCTCGCCCGAATGCACCAATCGCGCAGTTCCGGGGCAGGCGTCAGCCGTGCGAGACGGTCAGCCCGTAGAACGCGACCCGGGCGCCGTTGGTCGTGCTGTCCGAGGAGGACTGGTTGTAGGAGCCGGCCTTGAAGTACTGCTTGTAGGGCTTGAAGGAAGACGGGATCGCGTAGTGCGTGGTGGTGCCGTTGACGGTCAGGTCGACGGTGTTCCCGCCCGAGACGGCGATCGTGTAGGTCCACGTCTTCCCGATGGACACATGCCCGACGGTGTGCGGGGTCTGCCCGCCGGACGGCGAGTCCTCGGTGCCCAGCACGATGTCGCCGTTGGCGTGGTAGTACAGCTCCACCAGCGGCTTCGTCGAGGACCCGCCGGAGCCGAGGTGGATCTGGCCGACGCAGACGTTCTTGGTCACGGAGACCACGCGGAGGGTGGCGCTGAGGCGGTGGGAGCCGCTGAGCGACCAGTCGGCGGCGCTGCCGTTGCGGTTCATCTCCCGCAGCTCGGACCGCGCGTAGTTGGAGTTCGGCGTGGTCACACCCTTCTCGGGCGCCCAGAAGGTCATCGCGCCGTCGCGGGTGTCGGTGTAGAAGTACGTGTCCTGGTAGCCGCTCGCGCCCTGCAGCCGGGACGACGGGATGGTGGTCGGGGAGCCGGGTGAGCCGACGGGCTCCTGGAGCTGCCAGACCGAGAGGTCGAAGTTGCCGCCGGGTGCCTTGCCGGGATCGGCCGCGCCCGCGCTGCCGGCGGTGAGCACCGTGAGGGCGAGGGCGAGGCCCGCGGCGGCCGGGGCCGCGAGGAGTCGTGAGCGGTTCACGTGGGGGGTCCCTTCACGAGAAGGATGCGTTCAGTCTTGTGAACACTGAACGCATCCTTGGTCACTGATGACCCGTGAAGCTAGAGGTATGAACCTGACACGTCAAGAGCGTCAGCAGGCTCCCTCGTCCTGCCAGGGACCCCATTCGGACGCGCCGGGCGTCTCGTTCTGGGTCCACCACTTGGCCTTCCAGTTGTGCTTGCCGTAGGAGACCTCGTTGCCCGCCGTGTACACCGACGAGGCAGACCAGGCCGCCTTGCAGGAGGTCGGCGTGGGCGTCGGGGTGGGCGTGGGGGTGGGGGTGCCGGTCGGCGGGGTCACACCGGCGAACTTCATCGAGTACTTGGCGAAATCCCACGAGTTCTGGGCCACGCCGGAGCAGGTGCCCGAGGTGCGGCCGCCGTTGTCGACCGGGGAGCACTGCCGGTCCCGGTTCAGCGACCAGAACGTGAACCGGTCCATGTGATGGCTCGTCGCGTAGTCGAGCACCGTCTGGAAGTCGGCCTGGGAGAAGTACTCGCCCGTGTCGCTGCGGCCGTTCATGCCGGAGAAGCCCTCGTGGGCGTACGCGGTCGCCTGGTCCCAGCCGAAGGTGGACTGCAGGACGGAGTTGAAGTTCGTGAGCGCGGCGGTCTGGCTCGCGGCCCCGTTGAAGCCGCCGTCGAACGGCATGATGGAGAAGTTGTTCGGGGTGAACCCCTGGGACTTGGCCTCCAGCAGCATCTGCTTGCCGAACCAGCCGGTGCCGTCCGCCGTGCCGGCCGTTGTCACCGACACGTACAGGCCCGGGTTGTTCTGCTGGAGGATCTTGGCCGCGCCGATCTCGTTCCTGATGGCCGCGGTGTTCTCGTACTCCGGCTCCTCCAGGTCGAAGTCGATGGCGTGCAGCCCGTACTTGGTGATCACCTGCTGGTAGGCCGCGGCCGTGGACGACGCGTCCGCGCAGGCCTGGCCGAGCTTGGTGCCGCCGTAGCCGCCGATGGAGACGGAGACGTCACCGCCCTTGGCGCGGATCGTGCTGATCACGGACTGCACGGCCGTGTCCGAGGAGACGGGCGAGGTGCCGCCCCAGGTCGGGGTGCATCCGCCGCCGTTGGGGGCGAGGACGAAGGCCAGCTGGAAGGCCTTGAGGCCGGTGGCGTCCATGATGGCGGCCGGGTCGGGCGGGTCGTTGTCCAGCGGCATCAGATAGGGAGCTGCGGCGTACCAGCGGTTGTCGAGTGCGCCGGCCGCGCCCGAGGCGCTGCCCGCGACCAGCGCGGTCGTGCCGGCGGCGGCGAGCGTGACGGCCGCCGCCGCGCCCAGACATGCCCGAAGACGTCTCACTGCGTGCCTCCAGAGGGTGGGGGAGAGCCCCGGAGCGGGGGAGCCCCACCCTCTGAGAGGTGTTGCGGTCACGTCAATAAGTTGGACTAGACCAACCTGCTCTTTGGACTAGACCATACGATCTCGTTACCTGTCGTCGACCAGCCGCAGGGTGAAGCCCCGGTCCAGCGCCCTGCTCGGCGTCGCGACCGTCGTGACGTGGGTGTCCGCGTCGTAGGACCAGGCCGAGCGGGGCAGCCGGCGTCCGTCGAGGAGTACTCGGCCGGGCGCGGTGTCACCGTGCACGGTGAACCGGTACGTGCGCGCGTCGACCTTGCCCGCGTAGGCGCCCCTGCTCGCGCCGACCGTCACGCTCGTCCCCGTGCTGTCGGCGCGCACCGACACCCGCTGGGTGGCGGCCGAACCCTTGGTGAAGTCACGGGTCACACCGTCGTCCTCGTACAGCGTGTAGCGGCTCGTGCCGCGGGCGGCCGGGTACAGGTCCCAGTCCAGCTCGTGCCGGTCGCGGGTCTGCCAACTCGTCGTGCCCTTGGGCCACATGGGCACGATCGCACCCTCGCGCACGAACAGCGGGAGGGTGTCCAGCGGGGCGTGGTAGCCGTTCAGGGTGGCCGGTCCCCGGTAGGTGCGGCCGGTCCAGTAGTCGGTCCAGGTGCCCTGGGGCAGGTAGATCCCGTCGCGGGTGTCGGAGTCCTGGTAGACCGGGGCGACGAGGAGGTCGCGGCCCGACAGGAACTCGTACCTGGCCTGGTCGCCGAGGGTCCGGGGATCGTCCGGGTACTCCAGCCACAGCGGACGCACCGCGCCCACCCCCGTCTTCGCCGCCTCGGCGGACAAGGTGTACATGTACGGGAGCAGCCGCTCCTTCAGCTGCAGGTACTTGCGGTTGACGGAGGTGTACGGCTCGCCGTCGAGCCAGGGCTGCTGGTCGGCGGGCTTCTTGGTGGTGAGGTCGGTGGCCCAGCCGTCCATCGTCATGACGGTCGGCAGGAACGCCTTCCACTGCAGGTCACGGGCGTACATCTTGGCGTCGTGGCGGTAGATGCTGCCCACGTCACCGGTGTTGTAGGCGATGCCGGACATGGTCGCACCGGCGTAGGTGGGGATCTGCCAGCGGATGTAGTCCCAGGACAACTGCTGGTCGCCGCTCCACAGGACCCCGCACCGCTGGGCGCCCGCCCAGGACACCGGCAGCCAGACGAAGCCGCGCGCGTCGCTGTTGTCCTCGATGCCCTTCTTGGCGGCGTCGCAGGCGTCCAGCGCGAACCTGTAGCCGTTGCCCACCCAGGCCACGTCCAGCTTGGCCACCCGCTGACCCGCCTTGACCTGGTCGGCGAGTCGGCCGATGCCGTCCTGGGTCCACAGCCCGAGCCGGGCGTCGTGGTCCTGCAGGCCCTTGGCGGTCTGCTCCAGGTTCTCGTACCCGCAGCCGTAGCCGTCGTTGACCAGCATCCAGCCGAGCGGCATCCGGTGCTCGGTGTATCCGTCGGCGATCTTCAGTGCGTCCAGGGTGTGCCGCTCGCCCCGGTTGGCGTTGTGCAGATAGCAGTCGGAGTCGCCCGGCTCGAGTCCGTAGACCGGCGGCATGAACGGCCTGCCCGTCAATGCGGTGTACTTGCCGATCACTTGCTTGGCGTCACCGAGGAAGTAGTAGGCGTCCAGGCGCCGTTCCTGCTGTCCGGTGGTGACCGGTGAGCCGAAGGTGTACACGCCCGGCGCGAAGGTGTTGCGGAAGACGCCGTAGCCCGCGCTGGAGAGGTAGAAGGGCTGGGAGTTGTTGTATCCGCCCTCGTTCCAGTCGAAGCTGTTGGCCACGTACACCGTCCGCCCGCGGTGCGAGAGGCTGCCGTTCTGCTCGCCGCCGCCGAAGAACTGCTCGTCCAGGCCGCGCGTCAGGCTCTGCCGCATGCCGCCGGTCGACCAGCGCAGCGGCTTGTCCTCCTGCCAGATCCGGGTGCGGTCGTCGGGCTTGTAGAGGCCGAACCGCAGCGGCTTCTTGTAGACGCGCAGGACGGCCCCCGGGGAGCGGATGCCGTAGTAGTCGCCCGCGTCGAAGGACGAGGTGTGCCGCTGCGGGGCCGGCTGCTCACGCACGATGGCGGTACCGGCCGGATCGCTCAGCGAGCCCGACGGGTCGGCCTGGAGCCGCAGCTGACCGCCCTTCAGGAAGTCGGCGCGGGCGGTGAGCTGCCCCGCACCGATGGTGTAGCTGCCGTCCCGGCCCGAGAAGGACGTGAGGTCACCGGCGTCCGTGGTCGCGGGCAGATAGGCGGTGCCGGTGAACGAGTCGTCGTGCACCTCGTACGGCACGACGAGGACGTGGTACGTGCCCGACGCCCGGGGGATCACCGTGGCCTCGGGGTCGGCGGTGCCGGCACTGGAGGCCACCTGCTTGCCGTGGTCGTCGTAGACGTACAGGTCGAAGTCGGCCGAGGGGCGGTCCCACCTGATCGACAGCGGGACGCCCCCCTCGGGGTTGTCGTCCCAGTAGCCGTCCGGCACCGAGACGGTCAGATCGAAGCGGCCGCACACCTTGCCGTCGGGATCGGCGTCGGAGGCGGGACAGCTCTCGGCGCCGCCGCCGGTGCCCTTGGCGTAGACCGGGCTCTGCCAGCCGACGCCGCTGTGAGCGGGGTCCAGCACGGTGCCGGAGGTGGTGGCGGCCGCCTCGGCGGGCACCGGACCGGCCAGCGCGGTCGCGGCCAGGGCGGCCGCCAGCCCCAGCGGAACCCAGGCCGGCCACGGCACACGATGGCGCAGTCTTCGTGGTCTTCGCACGGCGGAACAGCTCCCCTCGCACCCTTGCGGATTGACTGTCCTAGCTGGAGATGCTCGGAGACGCTCGAATTCAGCACCAATCGAGCAACTTCACGCACGCAGCCTGGTGGTTGGCTCAGGTTCATGTCAATACCGCGGCCACCGCCCGAAGTTGGGTGCGGCGGAGGGGGGAACGGGAGCGCCGTCGATGCCCGCATGCGTGTACGGGCGTTCCGCTGTCCGTGGCGCCCTTGACAGCGTGCGTACTGTTTCGCGAGTTTTGATCCTTGTACCACGGTTCGGAATCCCGGCCGCCGATCGCGGGACGGACACGCGCGGCGGGGATCGCGGACACCGGAACCAATGGCAGGACGCGCCCGGCGCGTCGTGGGGGGAGCGATCGCCCATGCGATCCATCGGCCATGCACCACACGCATCACCCGCCCGTCGCGCGAGCGGCGGACCGCCCCGGGAGCCGGCGGAAGGGCGGTGGAACTGACGTGCGGATCACCGTGCACAGACCCGGCGAGCTGACCTCCGAGCTGCGCGCGGCCTGGCACCGCGCGATGGACGAGTCCCCCGAGTACGCCAACCCGTTCCTGGCACCGGAGTTCGCGATCGGGGTCGGCCGCTTCCGGCGCGGCGCCCGGGTCGCCGTGCTGCGCGAGGACGGGGAGCCGGCCGGCTTCCTGCCGTACGAGCGGGGCCCGTTCGGCACCGGCCGGGCCATCGGGCTCGGTCTGTCCGACTGCCAGGCCCTCGTCCACCGGCCCGGTGTCACCTGGCACCCCGAGGAACTGCTGCGCGCCTGCGGGCTCAGCATCTTCGAGTTCGACCATCTCGTGCCGGAGCAACGGCCGTTCGCACCCCACGTCACCGGCACCTTCGCCTCACCGGTGATCGATGTGAAACCGGGCGACGGCAGCTATCCGGAGTGGCTGCGCGGCACGTACCCGGGGCTGGCCAAGACGACCCTGAAGAAGGAACGCCGGCTGGGCCGGGACGTCGGCGACGTCCGGTTCGTCTTCGACGAGCGCGATCCCGCGATGCTGCGCACCCTCATGCGGTGGAAGTCCGCGCAGTACCGCAGGACCGGTCGCATGGACCGGTTCTCCCGGCCGTGGATCGTCGGTCTGGCCGACCATCTGTTCCAGGTCCGCGAGGAGCACTTCACCGGGGTGCTGTCCGTGCTGTACGCGGGCGAGCGCCCGGTCGCCGCCCACTTCGGACCCCGGTCCAGCACGGTGCTGGCGGCCTGGTTCACCGCGTACGACCCCGAACTCCACTACTACTCGCCCGGATTGATGATGCACCTGAGGACCGCCGAGGCGGCCGCCCGGCACGGGGTGACCCTCGTCGACCTCGGACGCGGCGACAAGGAGTACAAGGACTGGCTCAAGACCCGCGAACTGCGGGTCGCCGAAGGCTTCGCCGGCCGCCCGCACCCGGTGGCGCTGGCCCAGCGGCTGTGGCGACGGCCGGTACGCGGCCTGCGGAACACGGTCCTGGCCCACCCGCGGCTGCGCGAGCCCGCCGACCGGCTGCTGAAGACGGTGGGCACCTTGCGCACGCGCGCCCAGGAGGCCACCCGCACGCGCCACGCCTGAACCGGACGGGCGCCTGCCGGTCGTCCCCCGTCACCGGAAGCCGAGGGGGAGGCCGGCGACCGGGACCGTGGGGCGCCGGGGCGGCTCCGGCCGGAATCACCGTCACGCGACGGCGTCCCGGCCGGCACGCGGTGCGCCGGTCCGGCGTGATGGTTCCGGTGGGCGTTCGGTGCGCCGGTCCGGCATGACGGCTCCTATGGGCGTACGGTGCGCCGGGCCGGCGTCGCGGGCGGCGCGGGATCGGCGTCGCGGCATGTGCGTGACCGGTGTCGCGGGCTGTGCGGGGACGGCGGCACGGGCTCTGCCGGGCCTCGCGCCCGGCTATCCGGGCCTACTTGCGATGCGCAGCGTGGGCGACGGGGTGGGGGCCTCCGGATCCGTGCCCTGCGCGGCGTCCGTCCACCAGTCGGCGCCGTCCTCGATGTAACGGAGCAGGACGCCCTCACGGATCGCCCACGGACAGACCACGGCCCGGCGCAGCCCCATGAGCTTGAGCGCCGTGTGCCCGACGACGGCACCCGCCAGGCTCTGGGCCGCCCGCGGCGCGGAGATCCCGGGCAGCTGGGCGCGCTCGGCGATGGGCAGCGCGGCCAGCTCGTGCACCGCATTGCGCAGCTCCCGGCAGGCCAACTCGCGCTCCACGAAAGGGCCGTGGCGTCCGGGCGCGGCCCCGCACAGCCGCGCCAGCTGCTGGAACGTACGGGAGGTGACGACGGCGGTGCGCGGTCTCTCCCAGCGTATCCGCGAGGCCACGTCCCGCATCTCATGGCGGATACGGCGGCGCAGCTCCTTCAACTCGGCAGGGCCGGGCGGATCCTCGACTCCCAGGTACTCCCGGGTCAGCCGGCTCGCGCCGAGCGGCAGGGAGGCGGCGAAGTCGGGCAGCCGGCCCCGGCCGAAGGCCACCTCCAGCGAGCCTCCGCCGATGTCGAGCAGGGCCAGAGGCCCCGCGCTCCAGCCCAGCCACCGGCGGGCGGCCAGGAAGGTCAGCTCGGCCTCGGTCTCACCCGGCAGGGTGCACATCCGGATCCCGGTTCCGGACGCCACCCGGCGCAGCACCTCCCGCCGGTTGGGGGCGCCGCGCACGACCGCGGTCGCGAAGGCCAGCGGGCCCGGCGCATGCCACCTGCGGGCCGTGTGGCCGGCCGCGGCCACCGCCTTGACCAAGCGCTCCACCGCCTCGTCGGCGATGGTGCCGTCCGGACCGACGTGTTCGGACAGGCGCAGCTTCCATTTGACGGTGTGGACCGGCAGTGGAACGCCACCCTCCACATCCGCGATCACCAGTCGGACCGTGTTCGACCCCGCATCCACCACACTCACCCGCATGGCCCGCAACTACCCACTCCACCGGTGACCACCCGTCACACGAGGGGCGCGCCGGTGCACACCGTGCCGGGACGTGCTCCCGGGACCGGCTCGCCCGGCGGGGCCGACACGGGCCGGTGGCGCGCGCCGCACGGGCCGAGCGCCCCGCGGTCCGCCCCGCCCGGATCCCGGAGCGCCCGGCACACGCGGACAACGCGGTGAAGCGCGCCATGTGGGCCCGGCCGAGGCGAGCCGGTCGCGCGCGGCGCACATGCCCGGCGCCGTGCGGGCCGCCCTGTCCGGATCCCGGAGCGCCCGGCAGGAGCGGACAACGCGGTGAAGCGCGCCATGCACGCCCGGGCCGAGGCGAGCCGGTCGCGTGGCGCACATGCCCGGTGCCGCGCGGTCCGCCCTGTCGGGCTCCCGTAGCGCCCGGCAGACGCGGACAACGCGGCGAAGCCCGCCATGCACGCCCGGGCCGAGGCGAGCCGGTCGCGTGGCGCACATGCCCGGCGCCGTGCGGGCCGCCCTGTCCGGATCCCGGCCCCCCTGAGCCTCGTACGGCCCACGCTGCCCTTAGATGGGTCATGACCACTGTCGGCACGGGGAGCGGGTCTTGACCAGAACGGATGCGACGAGGGTGCTGGTGATCGGCGGCGGCATCGCGGGTACCGCGACCGCGTTGGGCCTGCACAAGGCCGGACACGACGTCACCGTGTGCGAGGCGCACCCCGACACGGCCGAGGACATCGGCGCCTTCCTGACCCTCGCGAGCAACGGCATGAGCGCACTGGCGCAGCTCGACGCCACCGATGCCGTCACGGCCGTCGGTTTTCCGCTGACTTCCCTGCGGCTGCTCGACGCCCGGGGCACCGAGCAGGGGCGGGCACCGCTCGGCGAGGCCGCCGACCCCGCCCTGCGCTACCGCTGCCTGCGCCGCGGCGAGCTGAACGCGGCCCTGCAGGGCGAGGCGCTCCGGCGCGGCATCCCACTGCGGCACGGCGCCCGGCTGGAGTCCGTGACGGACGGCCCCGACGGCATCACCGTCCGCTTCGCCGACGGCACCAGCGCCACCGGCGACCTGCTCATCGGCGCCGACGGGCTGAACTCGACGGTGCGCCGGCTCATCACCCCCGGAGTCCGCCCCGTCTACGCGGGCCAGCACGTCTACTACGGCTACACCGCCACCGCCGTCCCCGGCGCCGTGCCCACGGCCGATCCGGGCGGCACGATCGTCATGGTGCGGGGCAGCGAGGCCGCCTTCGGCTACGCGGTCTCGCCGGTGGGGGAGACCTACTGGTTCGCCCGCGTGGCCGCGGACCCGCTGCCCCCGGGAGCGTCCGCGGAGCCCCACGCCGTGCTGCGCGAGCGGCTGCTGCCGCTGCTGCGCAAGGACGCCACGCCGGCCGCGGACCTCGTCGACGCCGCCGACACCGTCATGGTCACCAACGCCACCGAGCTGCCCCTCGGCGCCACCTGGCGTTCCGGCCGCATCCTGGTCGTCGGCGACGCGGCCCACGCCGCCTCCCCGGCCACCGGCCAGGGCGCCTCGATGGCCCTGGAGGACGCCGTCGTCCTCGCCAAGGCACTGCGTGACATGCCCGGCCCGGAGAGCGCGTTCGCCGCGTACGAGCGGCACCGCCGCCCGCGGGTGGAGCACAACATCACCGTCAGCGGCGGCATCTCCCGCGGCACCGGCGGCCCGTCCCGCCCCGGCCCGGCCGCCTCCCGTCCCGCGCAGCCGGACGAGGCGCTCGTCCGCCAGCTGCACTGGGACATCGCACTCGCCGCCGCCCCGTCCGAAGAGCACTGACCGCAGCGGCCGCCGCAGTACGGGGCGCGCGAGAGTGCAAGAGGCGAACCAGCGGAGTCCATTGCCGGGGCGAGTGCCGGGGCCGGATCGTTCCGCGACCACCGCCTGTTCGTGGACATCGCCTCCGGATACTTAGACGTCTACTACGGCTCGCGGAGTCGACAAGAACGGCGGCTGGAAGGCGTTCTACGAGCACGTGGCGCGCGCCCCGATCTCCGTCGGAGTCCGGAGCCCCGTTCCCGGATCGCCGTTCCCGGCAGCCGGGCGGAGCCCGGGCCCGGGGCGAGGCCGGGCCCGACTCCCGTGTTCCGCCGGGGGGTTGTGCCTATCCTGCTCGCATGTCGATCTGGAGTGGGGAGTCCGACGCCCGGGTGGCCGTGACGGCGGCCCGGGCCGGCGCGGCCGTGGTGCGTCACCTGTACGGCAAACGGCTCGAGCACTATGCGAAGTCCGCCGGCGACTTCGCGACGGAAGCGGACCTCCGAGCCGAGCGGGCCATCCTGGACGTGCTGCACGAGGCCCGCCCCGCGGACGCGGTGACGGCGGAGGAGAGCGGACCCACCGGAGTGGCCGGTACCGCCCGGCGCTGGCTGGTGGACCCGCTCTGCGGCACCCTCAACTACGCCGTGCACACCATGCTCGTCGGCGTGAACGTCGCGCTGCGCGTGGATGACGAGGTGACGGCCGCGGCGACGGCCGACCCGTTCAGTGGCGAGGTCTTCTGGGCCGACGGCGCCGGGGCCCGGGTCCACCGGGACGGCGCCGACCAGGTGGCGGTACCGTCGGCCGAATCCGCGCTGGTGGACGTCAACCTGGACCCGCCGTTCCCGAACGCGCCCGGCTTCCGGGCCGCACGCCTGCTCGGCGACCCCGGCTTCGCCGAGCGGTTTCGGCCCCGAGTGGTCTCCAGCACCCTCGCCGTCGCCTGGGTCGCCGCCGGACGCAGGGCGGCCTACGTGACCGACGGCGACCTGCGCGAGAGCGTCCACTTCGCGGCGGGGATCGCGCTGTGCCGGGCGGCCGGCTGCACCGTGTCCGACCTGTACGGCGAGCCCGTGCACAGCGGCACGGGCGGGCTGATCGCCGCGGCCGACGCGCAGACCCACGCGGCCCTGCTGGAACTGATCAAGGGCCAGGCGGGCCGGTCGAGTTAGCGTGATCGGGCGGCGTTCGAAGACTCCGGCGCCACCCCGCCGACACGCTGGGGTCGTGCCACGACCGGCGTCAGCACCGGCTCCCGCGCCGGGCCTGACCAAGTCCCGGGCCTGACCAAGTCCCGGGCCTGACCAAGTCCCAGGCCTGGCCAAGTCCCAGGCCTGGCCAAGTCCCAGGCCTGGCCAAGTCCCGGGCCTGGCCAAGTCCCGGGCCTGGCCAAGTCCCAGGCCTGGCCAAGTCCCAGGCCTGGCCAAGTCCCAGGCCTGGCCAAGTCCCAGGCCTGACCAAGTCCCGGGCCTGACCAAGTCCCAGGCCTGGCCAAGTCCCGGCCGGACCAAGTCCCGGCCGGACCAAGTCCCAGGCCTGGCCAAGTCCCGGCCGGACCAAGTCCCGGGCCTGGCCAAGGCCCAGGCTGGCCAAGTCCCGGCCGGACCAAGTCCCGGGCCTGGCCAAGGCCCAGGCTGGCCAAGCCCCGGCCGGACCAAGTCCCGGGCCTGGCCAAGTCCCGGCCCCGCTAACCCGATTCGCGGCCGCACCCTGCCGATACCCGTCCTCACCCGACCAGTTGCCCGGGCCCGTCCGACCGGGCCCGGCCCGGCCCGACCAAGTCCCGGCGCCAGCGGCATCGTTGAAGTGATTGCCTTCCGAAGGCTTGTGGCCCGCTTGCCTCATCACTTAAATCAAAACATGAAGTAAGCCGAGGGGTCGCCCATCCGACCCCGGTAGCCACAGGGAGCCGCCGCATGAGACCACGCCGCAACAGACTCAGACCCCTCGGGGTCGCGCTGGCCGCCACGGCCGCGCTGATCACCCTGCCCCTCGCCCCCACGCCGGCCGCCGCGGCCGAGACCCCCCTGTCCCAGGGGAAGTCGGCCACCGCGTCCTCCGAGGAGAACTACGGCACCGGCGCGGCCGGCGCCGTCGACGGAGACATGGGGACCCGCTGGTCCTCCGCCGCCACCGACGACCAGTGGCTGCAGGTCGACCTGGGAGCCACCGCCTCTGTCACCCAGGTGGTGCTGAACTGGGAGACCGCCTACGGCAAGGACTACAAGGTCCAGATCTCCAAGGACGGCACCGGCTGGACCGACCTGAAATCCGTCACCGGCGGTGACGGCGGTGTCGACACTCTGGACGTCTCCGGACAGGGCCGCTACGTGCGCATGCTCGGCGTGCACCGCGCGACCTCGTACGGCTACTCCCTGTGGGAGTTCCAGGTGTTCGGCAGCACCAGCGGCACCCAGCCCGCCTGCGGCACGGCCAACGCCGCCCAGGGCAGGCCCGCTTCCGCCTCCTCCACCGAGAACGCCGGCACCCCCGCCTCCGCCGCCTTCGACGGCAGCACCTCGACCCGCTGGTCCAGCCAGCCCGCCGACCCCCAGTGGCTGCAGGTCGACCTGGGTTCCGTCCAGGACCTGTGCAAGGTGGACCTGAACTGGGAGGCCGCCTACGGCAAGGACTTCCAGATCCGGACCTCCACGGACGGCCAGAACTGGAGCACCCTGAAGAGCGTCACCGGCGCGACCGGCGGCACGGCGTCGTACGACGTCAGCGGCTCCGGCCGGTACGTCCGGATCAACGGCACCGCACGCGGCACCGGATACGGGTACTCCCTGTGGGAGGTCGCCGTGCACACCGGCTCCACCGGTGTCCCGCCGGTCCAGGGCGGCGGCGACCTGGGTCCGAACGTCATCGTCGTCGACCCCTCCACCCCGAACGTCCAGCAGAAGTTCGACGACGTCTTCGCCCGGCAGGAGTCGGCCCAGTTCGGCACCGGCCGCTACCAGTTCCTGCTCAAGCCGGGCACCTACAACGGCATCAACGCGCAAGTCGGCTTCTACACCTCGATCTCCGGACTCGGGCTGAACCCGGACGACACCCAGATCAACGGTGACGTCACCGTCGACGCGGGCTGGTTCAACGGCAACGCCACGCAGAACTTCTGGCGTTCGGCGGAGAACCTCGCGATCAGGCCGTCCAACGGCACCGACCGCTGGGCCGTCGCCCAGGCGGCGCCGTTCCGCCGTATTCACGTCCAGGGCGGCCTCAACCTCGCCCCGAACGGCTACGGCTGGGCCTCCGGCGGCTACATCGCGGACTCGAAGATCGACGGCACCGTGGGCCCGTACTCCCAGCAGCAGTGGTACACCCGGGACAGCTCGGTCGGCGGCTGGACCAACGGCGTGTGGAACATGACGTTCTCCGGCGTCCAGGGCGCACCGGCCACCAACTTCGACAGCGGCCCGTACACCACGCTGGACACCACCCCCGTCTCCCGCGAGAAGCCCTTCCTCTACCTGGACGGCTCCGCCTACAAGGTGTTCGTCCCGGCCAAGCGCACCAACGCCCGAGGCGTGTCCTGGCCGGCGAACGCGGGCACGTCCCTGTCGCTCGACCAGTTCTACGTCGTGAAGCCGGGCGCGACCGCCACCACCATCAACGCGGCCCTCGCCCAGGGCCTCAACCTCCTCTTCACGCCCGGCGTCTACCACCTCGACCGGACCATCGACGTCACCCGCGCCGGTACGGTCGTCCTGGGACTCGGTCTCGCCACCCTCGTCCCGGACAACGGCGTCGACGCGATGCACGTCGCCGACGTCGACGGCGTGAAGCTCGCCGGATTCCTCATCGACGCGGGCCAGGTCAACTCCGACACGCTCCTGCGCATCGGCACCCCCGGCGCCGGCGCGGACCACTCCGCCGATCCCACCACCATGCAGGACGTGTTCATCCGCGTCGGCGGCGCCGGACCCGGTCTCGCCACCAACTCCGTGGTGGTCGACAGCAACAACGTCGTCATCGACCACACCTGGATCTGGCGCGCCGACCACGGCAGCGGCGTCGGCTGGGACACCAACCGCGCCGACTACGGCCTGCGCGTCAACGGCAACGACGTCCTCGCCACCGGGCTGTTCGTCGAGCACTTCAACAAGTACGACGTGTACTGGAGCGGAGAACGCGGCCGCACGGTCTTCTTCCAGAACGAGAAGGCGTACGACGCCCCGAACGCCGCCGCCGTCACCCACGACGGCATCACCGGCTACGCGGCCTACAAGGTCGCCGACTCCGTCACCACGCACGAGGCCTGGGGCCTGGGCAGCTACTGCAACTACACGGCCGACCCCTCGATCGTCCAGCAGCACGGCTTCCAGGTGCCCACCGGCTCCGGCATCGAGATGCACGACCTGCAGGTGATCTCCCTCGGCGGCATGGGCCAGTACGCCCACGTCGTCAACAGCACCGGCGCACCCACCTCGGGGACGAGCACCGTCCCCTCCAAGGTGACGTCCTTCCCGTAGCCGGGATCCCTCGTCCCGGGCCGGTGCCCCGCTGCGGCCCGGGACGTCTCATGTGGGTCAGTCCCCGGTCAGGGTTTCGTACGGAGCCCGCCGGTAGGTCTCGCGGTAGAGGGCCGCGAACCGGCCGGGGTGATGGAAGCCCCAGCGGGCCGCGATCGCCGTGACCGTGACCCCGGAGCCCGGATCGGCGGCCACCAGGTCGTGATGGACGTGCGCGAGCCGTACCCGGCGCAGGTGGGCGAGCGGGGTCGTGTCCAGATGCCGGCGGAAGGCGTACTGCAGCGCGCGGACCGTCACATGCGCCGCGGCCGCGACGTCGGCGACCGTGGTGGGCTGGTCGGCGTGGTCGTCCATGTAGGCGAGCGCGCGCCGCAGCATCGCCGGATGCGCGTCGTTGCGGTCGGCCGCGGTCGGCTCGGGCAGCGCCGTACTGGGAAACGCGGTCAGCACGCTCGCCGCCAGGTGCTGGGCCGCCGTGGCGGCGATGAGCGGCTGGTCGGCGATCTGCGGATCGCACAGCACCGCATCCCGCAGATGGGTGATGGTGCGGGCGAGATGGGCGGCCGCGGCAGCCGACCGCGGCCGGTGACCGGTCAGCCGTACCGGTCCTGCCCCGTCCGGAGCGCCGGCCACCTGGGTGAGCAGTGCCGGATCCAGCATCGTGATGTTGTAGCGGGCGTTGCAGATCCGCCCCGAATACGGCAGGTCCGGTGGGGCGAACAGCACCACGTCGCCCGCCCCGAACGAGTCCTCGACGCCCTGGAAGCCGTGGTCCCGCACCGTCCCCTCGTGGACGACGCACAGACAGATCCGGCCCAGCGGCGTCACCGAGTAGCTCATCTCGAAGTCCAGCGAGAGTTCGTCGACGCTCACCGAGGAGATGCCGGCACGCCGGACCCGGGCGCGGTTCGAGCCGGGCGTGGCGCTGCCGATACGCATCCTGGCGTAGGCGTGGCTGAGGAAGTCCTCCGTGACGTCCAGGTCGTCACTGTCGAAGGTGAGCGTCTCCATGGTTCTCGATTGCCCCGGAGTGTCGCGGTGATGTGCCCGCTGATCAGGGGTTTTTCGTTTTTCGGCCTGCGACCTGCCATTTTGTTCGCCCACGGGCTGTCGCCGCCGGGCCGCGGTGCGCATGGTGGCGGCATGATCGACCATGATGAACAGACGGACCGGCTGGGGGCGCTCCGGGAGGAGGTGGCCCAGCTGCGGCGTGCCGTGTGCTCGCATGCCCTCGTCGACCAGGCGATCGGCGTGGTCGTCACCGTCGGTGCCCTCGGTCCCGAGCAGGGCTGGGCGGTGCTCAGACACATCTCTCAGCACACCAACGTCAAACTGCGCGAGGTGGCGCGCTGCCTGGTGCAGTGGCCGGCCACCGGCCGGCTGCCCGAGGCGATCCGCCGCACCCTGACCGCCGCCGTGGAACACGCCCGCGACAGCGCTCCCGACCGCCGCGGCGAGGAGCCGGAGTTGCGGTACGCGGAACTGAGCTGAGCGGCGGCTCTTCAGTCACCCACCCGTGCGGCCGTCCCGTCACCCACCCGTGCGGCCGTGCCGTCAGCCAGCGGTGCGGCGCTCCAGCCCGTGCGCACCAGTGCCGCGAGGCCGTCCAAGGCGCCGGTGGTGAGCGCACGCGGCCCGAAGCGGCCCTGGGGCCGACCCCTCCCTGAAGACCCTGCGCGTCATCGCCGGCACCTGACCGGTATGTCCCGAACTGCGTGGACGGCGGCCAGCGCTTAGGGTGACCACAGCGGGCGGCCCGGTGGCCGTCCGCTCCCCGGGTCAAGAAGCCGGCCCTCCTGACGAAGACACCCCTCGGCAGGGGGTGCTCGGCCCTGCCCGGCGGTCTCCGGGACCGGACCCGTGCGTCCGGCGGGCCTGCCGCCCCGGCAACTCGATGGGAGACGGCCCGACTTCACCCCGACCGGGAAGTCCCTCGCGGTTCCCGGTTTCGGACGCCCCGGCCCGGGGACCTCAATACGGCAACGCGCCGACCGCTTTCATTGCTTTCACCTTATTCACCTTTTTTGTTCTCATTTGTCAGTCGCATGACCCTAGGGCGCGGCCCCGCACGTCTGAGACCCCGCCTCCGCACGTGCCGGGCCCGTACCTGTGACCAGCGAAGAAAGGTACCGATGAGCGAGACCAACCCCCTCAAGCGAGCGGCGGACAAGGTGTCGGACGCTCTGAAGGGCGAGCCCGCGGGCCCCGAGAACGGCATCCCCGGCAAGCCGGGCCCGGAGTCGCCGCCGGTCGCCGAACCGACCGAACCCCGTGAACCGCTGCCCCCCAAGCCCGACCAGACCGGCCCGGCCACCGTCTCGCCCACCGGCCAGCCCACCGGCGCCGACCAGGCACGGATGGCGCAGAGCGGCGCCTATCTGACCAACGCCCAGGGCACGCGGCTGTACGACACCGACCACTCGCTCAAGGCGGGACCCCGCGGACCGGTGCTTCTGCAGGACCACCACCTGCGGGAAAAGGTCATGCACTTCGACCACGAGCGCATCCCCGAGCGCGTGGTCCACGCCCGCGGCGCCGGAGCGCACGGGGTGTTCCGCAGCTACGGCACGGCGGCCAACGTGACGAAGGCGGCCTTCCTCGCCGAGGACGTCGAGACGCCCGTCTTCGTACGCTTCTCCACCGTGCTGGGCTCCCGCGGCTCCGCCGACACCGTCCGCGACACCCGGGGCTTCGCGACCAAGTTCTACACCAGCGAGGGCGTCTTCGACCTGGTCGGCAACAACATCCCGGTGTTCTTCATCCAGGACGCGATCAAGTTCCCGGACGTCATCCACGCCGGCAAGCCGCACCCGGACCGGGAGATCCCGCAGGCGCAGAGCGCCCACGACACCTTCTGGGACTTCGTCACCCTGCACACCGAGGCCACCCACCACACCCTGTGGAACATGTCCGACCGCGGCATCCCGCGCTCCTTCCGGACGATGGAGGGCTTCGGCGTCCACACCTTCCGCCTGGTCGACGCCGACGGCCGGACCACCCTGGTGAAGTTCCACTGGAAGCCGAAGCTGGGCGTGCACTCCCTGGTCTGGGAGGAGGCGCAGATCATCAACGGCGTCGACCCGGACTTCCACCGCCGCGACCTCGCCGACGCCATCGAGTCGGGCGCCTACCCGGAGTGGGAGTTCGGCATCCAGACCTTCCCCGACACCCCCGACCAGACCTTCGAGGGCATCGACCTGCTGGACCCGACGAACATCGTCCCCGAGGAACTGGCCCCCGTGCAGCCCATCGGGCTGCTCACCCTGAACCGCAACCCGTCGAACTTCTTCGCCGAGACCGAACAGGTCGCCTTCCACGTCGGCCACCTCGTCCCCGGCATCGACGTCACCGACGACCCGCTGCTCGCCGGGCGCCTGTTCTCCTACCTGGACACCCAGATCACCCGCCTGGGCGGCCCCAACTTCCCGCAGCTGCCCATCAACCGGCCGCATGCCCCGGTCAACGACATGCTGCGCGACGGCATGCACCAGACCGCCGTGCACCGGGGGGTGGCCCCCTACCGCCCCAACTCCCTGGACGGCGGCTGCCCGTTCACGGCCGGCGCCGACCTCGGGGCGTACGTCGAGGCCCCCGTCCGGGTGCCCGAGTCGACGAAGGTCCGTGCGGCACCCGAGTCGTTCGCCGACCACTTCAGCCAGCCGCGCCGGTTCTGGCTCAGCATGAGCCCGGTGGAGCGCGAGCACATCATCGGCGCCTACACCTTCGAACTGGCCAAGTGCTACGAGGTGGCCATCCGCGAGCGGGCACTGCGGGTCCTGGCGAACATCGACCCGGAGCTGTGCGCCGGCGTCGCGGCGGGCCTCGGCCTGCCCGTGCCCGAGCCCACCGTGCCGCTGGCCGACGTCACGCCGAGCCCGGTCCTGTCGCAGCTCGGACACACCTGGCCGACCGACGGCCGGATCATCGGCATCGTCACCGGCCCCGACGGCGACCTCGACGGCGTACGGGCCGTGCGCCGGGCCGTGCTGGACGGCGGCATGGTCCCGCTCGTCGTCGCACCCACCGGCGGCACCCTCGGCGACGGCTCGGACGCGCTGGCCGTACAGCGGACCTACGTCACCGCCCGCTCCGTCGAGTTCGACGCCCTGCTGGTGGCGGGCACCCCCGGCGTCGGCGCGGACGCCTACGGCGCCCGCGACGCCAAGGCGGGCCTGCCCACATCCCAGCAGGCCACCCCCGACCCGCGGGTCGGGCTGCTGCTGACCGAGGCGTACCGGCACGGCAAGGCCATCGGCGCGGCCAAGGGCGGCGAGAGCGCCCTGGAGGCGGCCGGCATCCCGCTCGACGCCCCCGGTGTGGTCGTCGGCGACAGCGCGGAGAACGTCCTGCAGCAGCTGACCCGGCTGCTGGGCGCCCACCGGGTCTGGGAGCGCTTCCCGTCCGCCGTCGCCTGACCGGCACGGCGGCGACGCGCGGCCGGGCGTCCACCGGCCCGGTCCCGGTCCTGCCCCGCGCCAGGCAGGAGCGTCGTCCTGGTCGGGCCGCGCGCCGCGCCAGGCAGCAGCGTCGCCCCCGGGCGGCGGCACGGCCGGCGTACCCAGGACGCGGCCCGGCCCGTGCGGCGGCGGGCCCTATGGCGCGCGGCCGTTCAGGATTCGGCCGTCCGGCACAGCAACAGGCAGATGTCGTCGTCGTGTTCGGAGTCCTGCAGCATCGGCTTGAGCAGGGAGTCGGCCGCGGTCTCCAGGTCCTCCAGCTCCGCGGCGCCGAGCGCGCCCATGGCCTGCGCGAGCCGGTCTATGCCCGCGTCGATCCCGGCCGACCGCCGCTCCACGAGACCATCGGTGTAGAGCGCGAGTGTGGAGCCCGCCGGCAGCTCGACGCTCTGCTCCTCGTACTCGTACGGCACCGGAACGCCCAGCATGATCCCCGGCTTGACGTCCAGCACGCGCACCTCGCCCCCGGGGCCCCGGGTGAGGGGCGGCGGATGCCCGGCGGCGGCCCACACGACACCGGGCTCACCGGGCGTGAACCGGGCGATGGCACAGGTCGCGTACAACTCGGGCTGCTGGTGGCGCAGCATCCGGTGCAGCAGGGTCAGGATGCGGGCGGGGCCGTTGCCCTCGACGGCGTACGCGCGCAGCGCGGTGCGCAACTGCCCCATGATGACGGCGGCGCGCAGTCCGTGCCCGGTGACGTCCCCTATCACCGTCAGCACGCTGCCGTCCGGCTGCGGGAAGGCGTCGTACCAGTCGCCGCCGATGTTCAGGCCGTGCGTGGCCGGCAGGTAGCGGGCGGCCAGTTCGAGGCCCTCGGTGCTGGGCAGGTCGGTCAGCTGGGCGCGTTGCAGGGCTTCGGCGATGTCGCGGTGCTGCTCGTACCGGCGGGCGTTGTCGAGCGCGATGCCCGCCCGCCGGGCCACCTCGAGGAGCATCACGGTGGTGTCCGGCTCGAAGCGGTCGCCGGGCGCGGCCAGCGTCAGCACACCCTGCACGCTGCGGGCGCCGAGCGGCAGGCACAGCAGCGGCCGGTCCGGGGACAGCGCGGAGGCCGGCAGGTCGTCCACGCCCGGCAGTTCCCCCGGGTGGGGGCCGGCGTGCTGGGGGCGGCCGGTGCGGGCCGCCGCCACCGTGGCCGCCGCCCGCGCGCCCGGGGGCGTGCGCTCGTCGTCCATGAGCCAGATGTCCACGTGCGCGGCGTACTCCGGCACCAGCAGCTCCGGCAGCCGGCGCAGGATGTCGTCGTGCTCCAGGGAGGCGTTGAGGGCGGCGCTGGCATTGGCCAGAAAGGTCAGCAGCCGGCGGGCGTTCTCGGCCTCCGCGCGCGCGGCCCGCTCGGCGTCGAGGAGCTCGCGCTGCGCCAGCGCGGCGGCCTCCAGCTCGGCGTGCAGGGCGAGCACACCCTGGTTGGTCTGGTGCAGCTCCTCCCGGTGGAAGCGGACCAGTTGCTCCGTCTCGTCCACGTCCGCCAGGGCGGCGGCCGCGTCCTCGTCGGCGGCCAGCAGCGCCTCGGCGAGCCCGGCGTCGTCCAGGTCGGCCGGATCGGGCAGCGGACCGGCCGTGGGGGAGGGGCGGACGACCGTGTGCCGCCACGGCTCGGTCCCGGCCACGGCGATCTCGAGTCGGCCGTCCGGGTGGGCGGTCACCGTCAGACGCGTGCACGCCTCGTCCAGGCCCCGGCGCAGCCGGGCGCCGAGCGCGGCCAGCAGCCGGGCGCGTGCGGGCGCCGGCACGCCGGTGTCCGCCGTGAACCGGGCCAGCACCGCGCGGGCGCGGATCGCGTCGGCGGCGGAGGCGATGGTCCAGGTGTCAGAGGTGGCTGTCATGAGCGCTGGTCCGGCGGTCGGGGGCCAGTACGGCCACACTGGTGTCGTCGCGTTCTGGGCGGGCCGGGCTGCCGGCGTCGCGCAGGATCGTCGCGGCCACCACCGACGGGTCGTGACCGAGCAGATGGGGGTCCTCCGGCGGGATCCAGCGGCTGGGCAGTCCGTCACTGTGCACGACGAGCAGATTCTCCCGGCCCCAGGGCAGCCGCCGCACCGGGACGTGCGCGGGGAAGTAGGCCCCGACGGTCCCCGGGTGGGAGACGAGGGAGGTCCAGCCGTCCCCGGTCCACATCCGCGCGCCGACGTTGCCGACCCCGGCGAAGCACAGTTCCGCCCGCTCCGTGTCGACCTGGGCCACGGAGATCGCCGCGCCCCTGGTGCGGCGCAGAGCGGTGTGCAGCAGGCGCAGGATCTCGACGGGCGGCAGATGCGCGGCGCGGTGCAGTTCCGCCACCGCGGTACCGGCCGCGTGCGCTGCCTTGGGGCCGTGTCCCAGGCCGTCGGCGAGCAGCAGCGTCAGCAGCCGGCCGGAACGCGCCCAGGTCCACGCGTCACCGCACTCCTCGGCCTGCGCGAGTGCGATGGCGATACCGCCCGCCGGCACGTCCGCCGCCGGTGTCCGGCGGCCCTCCGGCTCCCGGTCGATGCGCGCGGTGGCCACCGTGCCGCGGCCGGGCGCGCTGTACAGGTGGAAGGCGTTCGCGCTGCGCACACAGCTGCCAAGGCCCGCGCCCAGAGAGGCGTTCACGGTGCTGTAGCCGTCCCGCAGCGCCACGGCGACATCGGCGATGCCCGGCCCGTGATCGAGGGAGAAGACCTGCACCGAGGTGCCCGTACGGCCGTTCGGCGGCAGCACCAGGTTCACCGCTATGCGGCCGCCGCCCGCGTGCTTGAGCAGGTTGGTGGCCAGCTCGGTGGCGACCAGTTCCGCGGCGGCCGTGCGCGGCGGCGCCAGGCCCGCGTGGTCACACGCCTCCCGGGCGGCGATCCGGGCGTCCCGGACCCGGGTGGCGTCGTGCACCGGCACCTCCCAGACCCGGCTCATCCGAGCCCCGGACGCGACGAGGGAACCGGGGCCACCCAGGCGACGGCCGTGACGGTCGTGCCCCGGCCCGGTTCGGTGTCCACACTGAACTCCTGCACCAGCCGTCGGGCGCCGCTCATCCCCAGACCGAGACCGCCCCCGCTGGTGTAGCCGTCGGTCATGGCCAGCTCCAGGTCACGGATGCCCGGGCCCTCGTCGATGAAGCGCATCCGCAGACCCCGGCTGCGGCCGTTGTCCAGCGGGGCGATCTCCGCCCGGCCGCCGCCGCCGTGCACCAGCGTGTTGCGGGCGAGCTCACTCGCCGCCGTGACCAGCTTCGTCTGCTGGACCAGGCCGAAACCGAGCTGCGCCGCGCACTGCCGCACCTCCTGCCGCACCCAGGCCAGATCCGCGTCCGAGCCGATGGGCAGGATCGTCGTCGCGGAAGCCTGGCCGGAGGTCCGCATCATGTCCCCCTCTGGGACAGCAGTTCCATGGCACGGTCCACGTCCAGGGCGGTGACCAGACCGGGCAGCGTCAGGCCCAGCTCCACCAGCGTGATCGCCACGGCGGGCCGCATTCCGGCCAGCACCGTACGTGCCGCCAGCAGCCGGGCCGTGGAGGCGATCTCCGCGAGCACCCGGCCGAGGAACGAGTCGACGATGTCCACTCCGGAGATGTCGATGACCACACCGGTCACCCTGTTCGTGGCGATACGGCTCGTGATGTCGTGCTGAAGCTGCTCGGCCATGCCGTCGTGCAGCTCCCCCTGGAGCGAGACGAGCAGTACGTCGCCCAGGGCGAGCACCGGGATCTGGGTCGGCTGACCGGGAGTGGACTGGTTCACCGGGCGCTCGCACCCGCGTCCGGACGGGAGATCTCTATGCCCTGCCGGCTCAGCGTGTAGGCGAGCGCGTCGGCCAGCGAGGCGCGCGTCAGCACCGTGCCCAGGTCGATGCCCAGCTGCACGATGGTCTGGGCGATGGCCGGGCGGATACCGGAGACGATGCACTCCGCGCCCATCAGCCGCGCGGCCGCCACCGTCTTCATGAGGTGCTGCGCTACCAGCGAGTCGACCGTGGGCACCCCGGTGATGTCCAGGATGGCGTACCGGGCCCGCTGCTCGACGATGGCCTCCAGCAGCGACTCCATGACGACCTGGCTGCGCGCGCTGTCGAGCGTGCCGATCAGCGGTACGGCGACCGTGCCCTCCCACAACTTGATGACGGGCGTGGCCACTTCGAGCAGCTGCTGGCGCTGGCGCTCGATGAGCTCCGCGTTCGCGTCCAGGGCCGTCTCCATCACCACCAGGCGAAGGGTGCACATCAGCAGGGTCAGCGCGAGCACGCTCTCCTGGCTCTGCGGGGTGGCGGGGTCGGAAAGCTCCGCCCGCAGCAGTTCGACGACGGGGACGCGCAGCGCGGCCACCTCGTCGGCGATCTGGGCCGGCGTGGAGCCCCCGCGGGCCCGGGTCTGGGTCATCCGCCCCAGCTGCTCGCGCACCGGTCTGAATCCCGGTGCCCCGATGTCCTCGAGCCGGCCGCTCGCCGCCACCTCCGACAGGGCGTCCACCACGGCCTTGCACGCCTCGACCGCCTCGTCGCGGGAGACGGTGAAGACGGAGCGGAACAGCGACGCGTCGGCCCAGCGCTGCGCGACCTGTTCGCGGCGCTCCTCCAGGAAGGAACTCACCACCTGCGGCGCCGATTCGGCCGCGTCCTGCTCGGACACTTACATCCTCTCCTCTCACGCAGCCGGGTGCCGTCGCGGGTCGGCCGGCTCCGAGCCGATCATTGCCGTACGGCAACAGTAGCCGCCGGTCCGTGCCCGGCCAAACTCCTCGGCGGGCTCCCCGCCCGCCGGTGTCCGCGACGTCCGGTTCGCCCGCGGACCGCCCGGTCCGCCTCCGGGGTCCGGCGGGAGCCGGACACCTGCGGCCCGACGGTACCGGGTCTGTTCGACGGTCCCCACATGGGCGTATGTACCGGCGGCGCTCCCTCCGGGGCCGCCGCCTAGTACGCCGACGACCGCCCCGGCGCCGGTGAGAGGTGCCCCTGGGTGGCCTTCCGCTCGCGCGCGTACCGGTACGGCCGGGCAGTGCCCGCCCGCCGGCACGGCTGAGGGGTGCCCGCACGGCGGTACGGCCGGGCGACGCCCGCTCGCCGCTCCCGTGCGGGAGTGCCCGCGCACCCGCACGGTGCGGGAGTGCCCGCACTCCGGTAGGGCCCGGGCACGTCCTCGCCCTCGTACGGGTGGAGGGCGGGCTGCCGTCGGGCCGAGGGGCGGGCGGGTCGCCGCCGCCGGGGAGGGACGGCGGACGGGCCGGCGTCCGCCCGCCGCCGCACCACGGTCTCTTTCCCACGCACGTCGACACGGCTCCTTTCTTGCGTCAAGCAGTCTCGGCCCGGCGGCTGCAAGCCGCCGGGCCGGTGTCGCTGAGCCGTCTACCCCGAATCACGCCGGACTCCCGCCGGTGTTGCCGACGTCACCCGGGAGTGCGACCGGTCACGACAGGCCGCCGCCCTCGGGGCCGCCGACCTCGCCGCGCCAGGCCCCGGTCGCCCGGCCGCCGCGTTCCTCGATGAACTCCTTGAAGCGGTGCAGATCACCCGTTACACGTCGCTTGACCAGGCCGAGCCGGTCACCGACCGTCTCGGTCACACCCTCGGGCTCGAAGTCCAGCTGCAGCATCACCTTCGTGCTGGAGTCGTCGATGCGGTGGAACGTCACCACGCCGGCCTGCCGGGCCGAACCGTCCACTGTGGTCCACGCCACCCGCTCGTCGGGCCGCTGCTCGGTGATCGCGGCGTCGAACTCGCGCCGGACCCCGCCGATGTTCGTCACCCAGTGGGTGAGCGTGTCGGTCCGCTGTTCGATGCGCTCGACGCCCTCCATGAACTCCGGGAAGGTCTCGAACTGGGTCCACTGGTTGTAGGCGGTGTGCACCGGCACCTCGACCCGCACGGACTCCTCGACCTGAGACATGAACACTTCCTCTCGTTGCGTCGGCTGGTTGAGAGGATCGGGTTCCTGGCTGCGCCAGGGTTATGCCTGGACGCGGCGACCGAAGGAAAGTGCGTGCCGGTGTGTCCGCCCGGACCGGCGCGTGTCAGTCCCGCGCCGCCACCGGGGACTCGCGGCGCGCCTGCCCGGGCTGCGCGGCCGGCGAGGGCCTCCCGCGGCGCCTCAGCAGCAGCCTTCGCGCCGGGCACTCCACCGCCTCGTACAGCGCCCAGGACAGCGCGAGCGACACCGCGAACACGGCCGCGGTGACGGCCGCCCCGGCCGGCAGCCCGAAGTGCGGCTTCCGGCCCAGCAGGTGGGTGGCGGCGCGCAGCACCAGCAGGTGAACCATGTAGAAGGCGAACGACAGTTCACCGAGCCGCACGAGCCGTGGGCGCCGCCACATCGAGGGCCGCCCGTGCAGGTCCGCGACGGCCGCCGCCGGGATCAGCAGCACGAACCCGACGACGGTGCACACCGTGGCGTACCCGGGCTTGAGCTGCGGGACGAAGAAGTAGCCGATGAGGGCCACGGCCAGCGACGCCTCGAGACCCGGCCCGCGCCACCGGCCGAGCAGCACGAGCCGTGCCGTGACCGCGCCGAGCACGAACTCGGGCAGCCGGGCCGCGGGAAGGGAATAGAGCGAATAGGTCCACCAGTGGTGGACCTCGGACCGGGCCAGTACCAGGACCGCGGCCAGCGACAGCACGCCGAGCGCGGCCGACCCGCGGGCGCCGAGCCGGCGCAGCACCAGGAACAGCAGCGGGAAGGCGGCGTAGAAGAAGGCCTCGCAGGCCAGGGACCAGCTGACCGGGTTCAGCGTCTGCCACCACGGGCGCCACCAGGAGTGCAGCAGCAGCGTGTTGGCCACCGTCTGCTTCGGTGTCGGGCGTGGCTCGTGCGCGAGCGTGTACGCCAGCACCAGGGCCATGGCCAGGGTGGCCAGATGTACCGGGTAGACGCGTGCGACGCGCCGCCGCCAGAAGGAGAGGGCGCGGTCACCGGGCCGTGCCGACCAGGTCAGCACGAACCCGGACAGGACGAAGAAGAACGACACCCCGGTGGCGCCGGCAC
Organism: Streptomyces sp. NPDC096012; assembly: GCF_040426375.1. NCBI lineage: Bacteria > Bacillati > Actinomycetota > Actinomycetes > Kitasatosporales > Streptomycetaceae > Streptomyces > Streptomyces sp. NPDC096012. The sequence continues at coordinate 16,811 of NZ_JBEOTD010000018.1, read as the reverse complement.
CGAACGCCCAGGACACCGCGCGACCGCCGATGCCCGCGAAGTAACCGAAGTTGTTCACGTGCAGTCCGAACACCAGCAGCGCGGCCATCCAGCGCAGTCCGGTCAGCGACGGCAGCGAGGGCCGGGCGGCGGGTGACGGGGATGCGTCTCCGGCGGACCGCTCGCCGCCGGTTCTCGTGGTCCGGAGCGCCCGGGTCGTCGCCGTGGTCATCGGATCACCTGCCGCAGGGCGTTCGCGTGGAGCATGGAGGGGAGCCTTGCCGGTGGCCCCGCATCCATCACGTCACTCCGGAAACATCACACTGCTGCCCGTCGACATGGCCCCGGTATGCCACGGACGGCGGGACCGCGTACACCCGTACGGGTGGGGCCGTCGCGGGCGAAGCTCGGTGGCCGGTCCTGCCCTGCTGCCGGCCCCCGGTTCGGCCCGATGCCGGGACCGCGTACACCCGTACGGGTGGCGCGGCGGGCGTGGCTCGGTGGGCCGGTTCTGCCCTGCTCCCGGCTCACCCGGTCCGGCCTGTGCCGGGACCGTGTACACCGGTACGGGTGGGGCGCGGCGGGCGGGGCTCGGTGGGGTGATCCTGCCCTGCTCCCGGCCCCCCGGTTCGGCCCGTCTCCGGTCCGTCGGTACAGGTCAGGCCGCCGCGCCGGGGCCGGCGAGGGCTTCGGCGAGCTGCTCCCGGGTCATCCTGGAGCGGCCCGGCACACCTGCCTGGCTCGCCCGCTCGTACAGTTCCGCCTTCGACAGGGACGCCAGCTCAGCGGACTTCTTGCGCCCGGCCGCCCGCTTACGGCCGCCGGCCGGCTCGCGCCCGTCGGTCCGCTTGCCCGCGGCGGTCGGCTTGCCCGCGGCGGCTCGCTTGCCCCCGGCGGTCCGCCCGCGGCCGTCGGTCTGCCCACGGCGTCCGGCGCTCTCCCCGGTGCCGGTGCCACGGCCGGTGCCGCCGCGACGGCCGGTGCCGCTGTCGCCCTCGCCGTCGCGCCGACGGCCGGCCGAGCGGCCCGCGCGCCGGGCGTCGCCGCCCTCGCGGCCCCGGGATCTGCTCTCCTCGACGCTCCGGCTGAGCGCCTCCATGAGGTCGACGACGTTGGTGGCCTCCGGCGGTTCCGCCTCGCCGACGACCTCCTCGCCCTTCCGCTTGGCGGCGACGAGACGTCCGACGCGCTCCTCGTAGGTGTCGTGGTACTCCGCCGGGTCCCAGTCGACGGTGAGCGCGTCGATCAGCTGCTCGGCCGCCTGCAGCTCCTTGTCGCCGACCTTGGTGTGCCCGTCCGGCAGCAGGTCGACCACGTCGGCGGGGTCGCGTACCTCGTCGGCCCAGTGCAGGGTGTGCAGGACGAGGACGCGGGGCTGGGCGCGCAACGCGGTCAGGTACTCCTTGCCCCGCATGGTGAGGGTGGCGATCCCGGCCTTGTCCGCACGCTCGAGCGCCGCGCGCATCAGCTCGTAGACCTTCACGTACTCCTTGCCGCGCGGGCCGACGTAGTACGTGCGGGCGAAGTAGACGGGCTCGACTCGGCGCAGATCGACGAACCCCGCGATGTCGATCGCCTTCGAGCGGCCCGGCGCGATCTCCTCCAGCTCCTCCGGTTCCACGACCACGTACTCGCCGTCACCGACTTCGTACCCTTTCACGATCCGGTCGGTGTCGACCTCCTTGCCCGTGCGCTCGTTGACCCGCTTGTTGCGCACGCGGTCCGAGGTGCCGCGCTGGAGCTGGTGGAAGTGCACGGTGTGGTCCTCGGTCGCGGTGTACAGCCCCACGGGCAGCGTGACCAGCCCGAAGGTCAGGACGCCGGTCCAGATGGGTCTCGCCATGGCTCCTCGCTTCCCGTGGTGCCGGCCGGCGGCCTGGGGGTCTCGGATTCCGCGGCCGAATCCCGTGGCGGTCGGGCGTCGGTGGCCTTCCGGCGACGGGTCCGGGACGGCTGGCCCGCCTGTGTGCGCCCCGGAGTACGGCGAACGCGGGACAGACCTGCCACGGACAGTGTCCGGGGAGTGCTGTCGCTCCGCCACCGGTCGCGCGCGGTGCGTACGCCGTTCGCCGCCGTGGGCGACAGCAGCACTGTCCGGTGACCTGCCGTGCAGCGGCGACGAAATGGCGGCGCCCGCGCCTGGCCGCCCGCCAGGCGGACGTCGCTCAGGGCGAGGGCCGGTCCGGTGATCGAGGCGGCCGTCGCTCAGGGTGAGGGCCGGTTCGGGGATCGCGGTACGCCCGAGAGCCCCGCGCGCGTGACGTGGTGGGAGGCGTCGGGTGAGGGCGGGTTCGGGGATCGCGGTACGCCCGTGAGCCCCGCGCGCGTGACGTGGTGGGAGGCGTCGGGTGAGGGCGGGTTCGGGGATCGCGGTACGCCCGAGAGTCCCGCGCGCGTGACGTGGTGGGAGGCGTCGGGTGAGGGCGGGTTCGGGGATCGCGGTACGCCCGAGAGTCCCGCGCGCGTGACGTGGTGGGGGCGTCGGGTGAGGGTCGGTTCGGGGATTGCGGTGCACCCGAGAGTCCCGCGCGCGTGACGTGGTGGGGGCGTCGGGTGAGGGTCGGTTCGGGGATTGCGGTACGCCCGAGAGTCCCGGGCACGCGACGTGTGGGGGCGTCGGGCGAGGTCGTGGGGTCACGCATCGCCGGGAGACGCGACCGAGGGGGCCGCACGGGCCCGTCGTTCCGCCTGTGCGGTGGCCGCCTCCACCCGGCGCCGGGCCTCGCGCACGGCACGGTCGCCCTGGCGCGCCCGCTCCCGCGCCGCCTGCGCGTCGGTGCGGGCCTGCCGCTGCTCCTCCTGGGCGCGCCGCAGCCGCGCGCGCAGCTCTTGGACGTGCTCCGCCAGCCCGGCCTCCCGGGAGGCGGCTTCCCGTGCCTCCCGCTCGGCGGCCTCGGCCTCTTCCTGCCTGGCGCGCAGCTCCCGCTCGGCGTCCCGGACCCTGCCGCGGGCCTCGGCCAGAAGGCGGCGGCGCTCCTCGCTCCCGGCGTTCCGGGCGTTCTCGGCACGGCCCGCGCGGCTCGGGGGTCTCCGGTCCCGGGCGTGCTCGCCCGGTCCGGCCCCGGCGGCGGGACGGCGTACCGGCAGGGCCTCGTCGGCCGCCGGGAATCCGATCGTGGCGCTGAGCGGCTTCACCAGGCGGCCCGCAGCCCACTCCCGGGCGGCACGCGGATCGGCGAGCACGGCGTGCAGAGTCTCCTCGACGTCACGCTGGACGCCCTCGCCCACCGGATGTCCGGCCTGCGCGGCGAGCCGCCGGGCCTGCCGGCCGAGGGCGCCGATCACCTCGTTCTGCCGCCGGGCGAGCCGGCGCAGCTGCGGACCGTCCAGTTCGCGGTGCGCCCTGCGCAGTTCCTCGCCGAGGCCGAGCAGCGGCCGGACCTCCTCCGGCTGCCGGCGCACCAGGAGATTGCTCACCCAGGCGGCCAGGCTCGGCCGCCGCAGCGCGCCGATCTCCTTGGCGAGGTCCCGATCGCCGGAGCGGCGGGCGTCCAGGGCGTGCCGGTCACGAGCGGCGACGAACTCGTCCGGCCGCAGCGCGTACAGCTCGTCGGCGACGGCGTCCAGGTCCACCAGCGTCCCTCTCGACTGCCACCCCGGTGACGGGATCCGAGTGTCGCACGGTGTGGGCTCCATGCGTCGTACGGGGTGGTTCGTCCGGGTAGGCCGCTCCGGGAGGGGACCGGTCAGCCGTGACCGGCGCCGCCGGCGAGACGGGTCCGCCGTGACCGGCGCCGCCGGCGAGACGGGTCCGCCGTGACCGGCGCCGCAGCCGAGGCGCGTCCGCCGTGACCGGCGCCGCCGGCGAGGCGTACCGACTCCCGTGGGTGCGACTTCCGGTGCCGGATCCCGCACCTTTCGGTTCCCGCCCGTAGACGGTCGGACCCGCGCGGCAGACCGTCGGCGGACGGCGCCGGCGGGGTGGGTCCCGGCAGGGTGGCCGTATGCGGAAACCTATTGACCGAACACGGCAGGTCCGAACCCCTGTACCGGAGACCGCGGGCGTCGGGCGCGCGCGGTTCCTGGCCGCCCTGGCGTCCGCCGGGCTCGCCGCGGCGTTGCCCGCCCCGGCCGCCGCTGCGGGCCCCGTGGACACCGCCGCGGCGCTGCCGGTCCCGGCCGGGGCGAGCGGGCCGAGGCCGGGACTCCGGCATCGCGGCGTGGTCTACACCGTGGGTGCGGGCGAGAAGCCGGGAACCGCCTTCAGCGCCGGCCGGATGCGGCGGGACATCCGCGTGATCCGCGACGCCTTGCACGCCGACACCGTGGACGTCACCGGGGACGGGGTCGAGCGCCTCACGGCCACCGCCGCCGAGGCCGCCGAGCAGGGCCTGCGCGTCTGGCTCCAGCCGACCCTCGGCGACGTCCCCGAGCACGACATCCTCGAACACCTCGCCGAGACCGGCCGGTTCGCGGAGCGGCTGCGCGGGCAGGGCGCCGCCGTCGAGCTGAGCGTGGGCTGCGAGTTCTGGCTCTTCGTGCCCGGCATCGTGCCGGGCGACACCGTCCTCGACCGGATCCGCAACCTGCTCGACGGCCGGGTGGACCCCGTCGCCGTGCAACGCCGGCTGGACCGCTTCACGGCGCGGGCCGCCGCGGTGGGGCGTTCCGTCTTCCACGGCCGGCTCGGCTACGCCGCGGCCCAGGACGACCGGGTCGACTGGCGCCTGTTCGACCTCATCGGCATCGACTACTACTCGTACTTCACCGAAAGTACCCATTACGCCCGGGAGTTGAGGCGCTACCTGCGGTGGGGCAAGCCGCTGGTCATCACCGAGTTCGGCACCTGCGCCTATGTCGGGGCGCCCGAGACCGCCGGGATGGGCTGGGACGTCGTCGACCACGACAAGCAGCCCGAGGAGATCAAGAAGCACCTGGTCCGCAGCGAGCGCACACAGGCCGCATACCTGATGCAACTCGTCGACGTCTTCGCCTCGTTGAACCTGCACGCGGCGATGGCCTTCGAGTTCGTGACCCCCGACGCACCGCACCGCCCCGGCGACCCGCTGCACGACCTCGACATGGCGAGTTACTCGATCACCAGGACCATCGAGGACCACCCGTACGACCCCGCCTCCGGATGGCACTGGGAGCCGAAGGAGGCCTTCCACGCGCTGGCCCACCGCTATGCGCGCGAGCGGTGCCGGGGTGATGCGGGCGCGGTCACCATCCGCTGACGCTGACGCTGACGCTGACGCTGACGCTGACGCCGCGGCACGGCCACGGGTCACCCACCGCCGGTCCGGCGACGGTCACCTGCCGTCGGCCCCCGCTCACCCCTTAGGAGGACGTCCCGGCTTGCCGCCCGGCCGCCGGGCGGGTGCGGACACATCATGCGTGCATGCCCCGACCGCCGGTCCGCGTGCCACCGCCCCAACCACCGCCCCGACCATCGCTCTCACCGTCCGGGGCGCATCCCCGCAGTGGTGCCCAGGAGCAGGGACGCCTCCTCGCGGAGGGATCCGCGACGGTCCGGCCGGAAGCGAGCGCCCGGTGCCGGAACGTTTTCCGAAATTGGATCGCTCGTTTTCTTGAACCGTTCGTGTTTATGGGGGTAGGTTCGCCCGCATGACCGCCTCCCCGCACCCGACGACCGCCGAGGAGCTGCGCGGTGCCGGACTGCGTGTGACGGCAGCCCGAGTCGCGCTGCTGGACACCGTCCGGGCGGGCGACCACCTCGGTGTCGAGGCGATCGCCTCCGGAGTCCGCGACCGCGTGGGTCACATCTCCCTGCAAGCCGTCTACGAGGCGCTGCACGCCCTGACCGCGGCGGGACTCGTGCGCCGTATCGAGCCGGCCGGCCATCCCGCCCGGTTCGAGGGACGCGTGGGCGACAACCACCACCACATCGTGTGCCGGTCGTGCGGCGCCGTCGCCGACGTCGACTGCGCGGTCGGCGACGCGCCCTGCCTGACCGCCTCCGACGACCGCGGCTTCACCATCGACGAGGCCGAGGTCGTCTACTGGGGCACCTGCCCCGACTGTTCCACCGGCCGCAGTTCCTGAGCACCGAGTTCCGCACAGTTCGGAAGGATTGCCATGACTGAGAACCACGACGCGATCGTCACTGACGCCAAGGCGGAGGGCGGCGGCGGCTGCCCCGTCGCCCACGACCGCGCCCTGCACCCCACCCAGGGTGGCGGCAACCGCCAGTGGTGGCCGGAGCGGCTCAATGTGAAGATCCTTGCCAAGAACCCGGCCGTGGCCAACCCGCTCGGCGAGGAGTTCGACTACGCCGAGGCGTTCAGGAGTCTCGACCTGGCGGCCGTGAAACGGGACATCGCCGAGGTGCTGACCACCTCGCAGGACTGGTGGCCCGCCGACTTCGGCAACTACGGCCCGCTGATGATCCGTATGGCCTGGCACAGCGCGGGCACCTACCGCATCAGCGACGGCCGCGGCGGCGCCGGCGCCGGACAGCAGCGCTTCGCCCCGCTCAACAGCTGGCCGGACAACGTCAACCTCGACAAGGCCCGCCGCCTGCTGTGGCCGGTCAAGAAGAAGTACGGCCAGAGCATCTCCTGGGCCGACCTGATGATCCTGACCGGCAACGTCGCACTGGAGCAGATGGGCTTCCAGCCCTTCGGCTTCGGCGGCGGCCGCGAGGACGTGTGGGAGCCGGAGGAGGACGTCTACTGGGGTCCCGAGACCACCTGGCTCGACGACAAGCGCTACACCGGCGACCGTGAGCTGGAGAACCCGCTCGGCGCCGTCCAGATGGGCCTCATCTACGTCAACCCCGAGGGCCCGAACGGCAACCCGGACCCGCTGGCCGCGGCCCGCGACATCCGCGAGACGTTCCGCCGCATGGCGATGAACGACGAGGAGACCGTCGCCCTGATCGCCGGCGGCCACACCTTCGGCAAGACCCACGGTGCCGGCGACGCCGACCACGTCGGCGTCGACCCCGAGGCCGCCGGCCTCGAGGAGCAGGGCCTGGGCTGGCGGAGCACCTACAACACCGGCAAGGGCGCCGACGCCATCACCTCCGGCCTCGAGGTCACGTGGACCACCACGCCGACCCGGTGGAGCAACAACTTCTTCGAGAACCTCTTCGGCTACGAGTGGGAGCTGACGAAGAGCCCGGCCGGCGCCCACCAGTGGAAGCCGAAGGACGGCGCCGGCGAGGGGACGGTGCCGCACGCGCACGACGCGACGAAGAAGCTCGCCCCGAACATGCTCACGACGGACCTGGCGCTGCGCTTCGACCCGATCTACGAGCCGATCTCCCGCCGCTTCTACGAGAACCCGGCGGAGTTCGCGGACGCCTTCGCCCGCGCCTGGTACAAGCTGACCCACCGCGACATGGGCCCGAAGTCGCTGTACCTCGGCCCGGAGGTCCCGGAGGAGACCCTGCTGTGGCAGGACCCGCTGCCGCAGCGCGAGGGCGAGCTGATCGACGCCGCCGACATCGCGGTCCTGAAGACCAAGCTGCTCGACTCCGGTCTCAGCGTCTCCCAGCTGATCAGCACCGCCTGGGCGTCCGCGTCCACCTTCCGCGGCAGCGACAAGCGCGGTGGCGCCAACGGCGGCCGCATCCGCCTGCAGCCGCAGCGCGGCTGGGAGGTCAACAACCCCGACGAGCTGGCGCAGGTGCTGCGCGTCCTCGAGGGCGTCCAGCAGGACTTCCACGCCTCCTCCGGCGCCAAGAAGGTCTCCCTGGCCGACCTCATCGTCCTCGGCGGCGTCGCGGCCGTGGAAAGGGCCGCCAAGGAGGGCGGTTTCGAGGTGGAGGTGTCCTTCACCCCGGGCCGTGTCGACGCCACCGAGGAGCACACCGACGCCGAGTCCTTCGAGGCGCTGGAGCCGACGGCCGACGGCTTCCGCAACTACCTCGGCAAGGGCAACCGGCTGCCGGCCGAGTTCCTGCTGCTCGACAAGGCGAACCTGCTCACCCTGAGCGCGCCCGAGATGACGGTCCTCGTGGGCGGCCTGCGTGTCCTGGGCGCCAACCACCAGGGTTCCCAGCTCGGCGTCTTCACCAAGACGCCCGGCGTCCTCACCAACGACTTCTTCGTCAACCTGCTCGACCTGGGCACGACGTGGAAGGCGACCTCCGAGGACCAGACCACCTTCGAGGGCCGCGACGAGGCCACGGGCGAGGTGAAGTGGGCCGGCAGCCGTGCCGACCTGGTCTTCGGCTCCAACTCCGAGCTGCGCGCGCTGGCCGAGGTCTACGCGAGCGACGACGCCAAGGAGAAGTTCGTCAAGGACTTCGCCGCCGCGTGGGAGAAGGTCATGAACCTGGACCGGTTCGACCTCGTCTGATCCACCCCCAGGACGTCCGGGCCCGCCGCCAGGCGCGGACCCGGACGTCCTGCCGTCCGCCCCGCCGTATCCCGACCGGCGGCGACACAGCGCCGCCCCCGGAGCGGCGGTGGCAGCGCCATGGCGGCGAGGCCTCGCCGGGTGCGGACGAGGCCGCCGACGAGGGCGTCCCGGCGGGCCTCAGCGGCGCAGCGCCTCGAACGCCTCCCGGCCCGCGACCCCGATCGCGAGGTCGATGTCGGGTGCCTGACCGGCCCGCCGGTCCGCGCGGGTGAGCGCGGCCATGGCCACCCGGGTGCCGCAGGCCGCCTCCACGACGCCGATCTCGTGGCGCAGATGCAGGAACGTGCCCGTCTTGCCGCTCCACCGCAGCGTGTCCGCGCGCAACTCGCTCGCCAGCCGGTGCGTGAAGACCTGCAGGCCCATCATCCGGCGCAGCTCCGCGGTCGCCCGGGGAGCGGAGATCCCGTCGCACCACACGCGCCGGAGCAGGCCGACCAGTGCCGCTGCCGAACCGGCGTTGGCATGCGCCGGGTCGAGGGTCTCGATGGTGTGCCGGCCGGCGCGCGCGTCCCGCACGGCCAGTTCCAGAGCCAGCGAGAAGTCGTTGCCCGCGGCACCGGCCGCGCACTCGTACATGTGGTTCATCCGGTGCCGCACCCGGATGCCGGCGCAGCCCCAGGCGCGCAGAGACGCGTCGATCCGCGCCACCGGCACCAGGTCGAGCAGCGCGTCCGCGGCGGCGTTGTCGCTCACCGACAGCATGAGCTGGACCAGATCGCCGACGGCCACGGTGGCCGGGTGCCGGAACGCCGCCAGCCCGGTGGGACCGACGCTGCCGGTGGCCGGGTCGACGGTCACCGGGTGCGCCGGGTCCAGGTCCCCGGCCGCGATCCGGTCCAGTACGACCAGGGCGACCGGGACCTTCACCACCGAGGCCAGGGGCATCGACCGCGTGACGTCGAAGCCGAGCTGCTCCCCGGTGTCGAGGTTCAGGGCGAGGAAGGAGCCGTCCACGCCGAGGGCCGCCCAGTCGGCGGCGATCGTCTCGGCCACGTCCAGCAGGGTGCCGTCGTCACCGACGTACGCCGGAGCCGGGTTCATCCGCGTGCCGCCAGTCGTGCCGGGGTGTCGTCGCCCGGGTCCGGGGACGGCCGTGCGCCGGGGCCGGGGGCCGCTGCTCCCACGGCCGCTCCGAGCAGGGCGGTCAGCCAGTCCGGGACCTCCGCGGTGCCGTGCCGGTCCGGGTGCGTGCTCACGTCGTACCCGCGGTGCAGCGAGCGGTCGCCCAGCGGCGCCCACCGTGCTCCGTGCCGCCGGGCGAACGGCTCCGCGCACAGCAGCAGCGCGCGGCCCGCCAGGGTCTCGGCGAGCGCGGTGGCCGCCGGCCCGGCGGGCCGGATCCGCCCCTCGGGCAGCCCGGCGCGTGCCGCGGCCCGGCACAACCGGTCCTCGGCATGCACAGTCTGATCCTCCGTCAGGACGAGGACCGGCGTCGGGGCCGACGGTTCGGCGGCGCGGCCGCGGCGCGGCCGTAGGTCCTCCAGATGGACCGCACGCCGCGACCCGTGCCCAGGATCCGGACCGTCCGCCGCCGACGCCAGTCCCATCGGCACCCGGAACGCGGCTTGCTCCGGAGGGACCCGCAGCAGTGCGTAGGCGAGCGAACCGTCGGCGAGCCCCGAAAGCCGTTCGGCGGGCGGCAGTTCCCGCACCCCCAGCGTGATCCCGCGCTCGGTGGCGGCACGGATGACCCGGGCCAGCGCCGCCGGGGCGCAGTCCGCGGGCACCCCCACGGCCCTCACCCGCGACCGCACGGCCGAGTGGGCGGCCTGGCGCAGCCGCTGGGCGCGGTCCAGCACGTCCCGCGCGTACGGGAGCAGCAGCACACCCAGTTCCGTGGTCGTGACCTGCCGCCGCGAACGGTCGAACAGCGCTCCGCCGAAGTGCCCCTCCAGCGTCTTGATGCGGCGGCTGAGCAGCGGCTGGGCGATGCCGAGCCGGTCGGCCGCCCGGGAGAAGCCCGCCTCGTCGGCGGTCGCCACGTACGCCTCCAGGTGTGCGAGAAGATCCACCCGGCAGTCATATCAAAAAGGCATGTCGTGTTCACAGTTCACTCTTGGACATGAGTGGCGTCCGGCTGTTTCGCTGTCCGCGTCGAAGATCCGACAGCCGTCGGCACGGCGACCGCCGACGGCGGACTCCCTGGGAGGACTGCGCCCATGACCAGCACCGACCCGATGCCCCGACGTGGCCTGCTCAAGGCGGGACTCGCGCTGACCACCACGGCCGTGGCCGCCACGGCCACGCCCGCCACCGCGGCCGCCGGACCGCGTGCCGCCGACGCCGGGTTCGGCGACCTGGAGCAGCGGTACGGCGCCCGGCTCGGCGTGTACGCGCGCAACGTCCGCACCGGGCGGACGGTGGCCCATCGTGCCGGTGAGCGGTTCCCGATGTGCTCGACGTTCAAGGCGTTCGCCGCCGCGGCCGTCCTGCGCGACCAGGGCGGCTGTGCCCCGCTGGACAAGGTGGTCCACTATCCGCCGCACGACATCCTGCCCAACTCGCCGAGGACGCAGGAGCACGTCGGGACCGGCATGACCGTCGCGGGCCTGTGCGCCGCGGCCATCCAGTACAGCGACAACGCGGCCGGAAACCTGCTGCTGCGGCAGATCGGCGGCCCGGAGGGCCTGACCCGCTTCTTCCGCTCGCTCGGCGACGACGTGAGCCGGCTCGACCGCTGGGAGCCCGAACTGAACACCGCGATCCCGGGTGACCTCCGTGACACCACGACCCCGCAGGCCGTCGCGGGGAGCCTGGAGCGGCTGACCCTGGGCCGGGCCCTGGACGGCTCCGCCCGGGACCGGCTCGTCGCCTGGCTGAAGGGCAACACCACCAGCGCCGGCCGGTTCGGCGCCGGGTTGCCGCGGGAGTGGGTCCTGGCCGACAAGACCGGCACCGGCTCCTATGCCACGGCCAACGACATCGGCGTGGCCTGGACGACCCGCGGGACACCGGTCGTGCTGGCCGTGCTGTCGACCAAGGGCGCCCAGGACGCACCGGTGGACGAAGCGCTGGTGGCCGAGGCGGCGCGCATCGCGGCCCGCACACTGGCACCGGGCGAGTAGGACCGAGTAGGACCGAGTAGGAGGAAGGGCCGGCGGGGCGGTGCCCGGCGAGTCGGCCAGGACGGCAGGTCGGCGCCCGCCGACCCCGGCGGTGCCTGGCGCTCGGGCGTGCGCGGTCCGGTCGGTTCGGCGGTGCCTGGTGCTCGGGCGTGCGCGGTCCGGTCGGCTCGGCGGCACCCGGCACCGCCCGCGCCCCGCGAGAAGCCCGGTAGGCATGACCGGGCAGGCCGGCCGGGGGAGGGCGGCCAGGCGGCGTCGGCCGGGCGGCTGTGACGGAGCGTGCCTGGTGGAGGGGCTGAGCGGTGGGGGAGCGGTGGGAGGGGCGCGGTGCCGGGACGCGTTTCCCAGTACCACCAGTAACATGATCACCTTGTCTTCGGGTGCACCAGTCAGTCGATTCGGCGCGGTCCGGTCCCAGGACGCGCCCTGCCCGGAGATGGCCATGTCTTCTGTCAACGACGCGTTCGAGAACGCGCGCCACATGTACGACCAGCACATGCGCACGTGCCGCCAGTGCCATGCCGACTCCGCGCGCTGTGCCGTGGCGAAGCATCTTCTGCGGATCTACAACAACGCCCGCAGGGAGCAGATGCGCGCCACCGGCAGGTGAGCGCCCGGTGACCTGCCCGACGCAGCCGGCGGGAGCCGCACGGCCCCGGCCCTCGGTCGCGGCTCACGGGGGGCGTGATCGTGGGTTTCCGGCCGTGTGGTCGGGGCTTTCCGCCCGGAGCGGGTTTCCGCCGCCGGCCGGTTCCCGGTAGGAGTGACCTGTGACTTTTCAGGAAGTGTGATCCGGGAACCCGATCGTCCGACCTGTCCGACCGAGACACCGGAGGCAGCCGTGACGGACCAGCACGGGGACCGGCCGAACCCGGCCACACAGCATGCACGCCCTGACTTCCCCTCCCAGGACCAGCCGCATCCGGGCTGGACCGGCGCGATGGACCCGCCGCCCGACCACGGTGAGGAGTCCTACCGCGGTTCCGGCCGGCTCGACGGTCACAAGACCGTGATCACGGGCGGGGACTCCGGTATCGGACGCGCGGTGGCGCTCGCCTTCGCCCGCGAGGGTGCCGACGTGCTCTTCACCCACCTCGCCGAGGAGCAGGACGACGCCCGCGAGACGGCCCGGCTTGTGGAGGACGCGGGCCGCAAGGCGATCGCGGTCCCGTGCGACATCCGCGAAGAGGACCAGTGCCGTTCGCTGGTCGAGCGGGCGGTGGCCGAGTTCGGGCACATCGACGTCCTCGTGAACAACGCCGCCTATCAGATGTCCCAGCCGGACGGTATCGAGGCGATCAGCACCGAGCAGTTCGACCGGGTGATGCGCACGAACCTGTACGGCATGTTCTGGCTGACCAAGTTCGCCCTGCCGCACATACCGTCCGGTGGCTGCGTCATCAACTCCACGTCGGTGCAGGCGTACAAGCCGAGTCCGCATCTGCTGGACTACGCGATGACCAAGGGGGCGATCGTCACCTTCACCCAGGGGCTGGCGCAGATGGTCGCCGAGCGCGGCATCCGGGTCAACGCGGTGGCGCCGGGCCCGGTGTGGACGCCGCTCATCCCCGCGACCATGCCGGACACGAAGGAGTTCGGGAAGCAGGCGCCGCTCGGCCGCCCGGCCCAGCCTGCCGAACTCGCCCCGGCCTACGTCTTCCTCGCCTCGCCCGAGGCGAGCTACATCACCGCCGAGATCCTCAACGCGACCGGCGGCACCCCGCTGCCCTGACCCCCGGGGTGCGCGGTACTGCCGTGACCCCGCGGCCGGCGGCACCGCGGTCCCCTGCCGCGGGCGCGCCCGGACCGCCGGCGTGGGCACGGTCCGCGCCCGCGCACGGCCCGGACCGCCGGTGATCGTGGTCCGCGTCCTCCCCGCGGCCCGGCCACCGGCGCGCCGTCCGTTCAGCGCACCGGGAATCCGAAGGAGTATCCCTGCTGCTTCAGCCAGGGCAGCAGGGTCCGCAGGGCGGCCACGGTCTGGGAGCGGTCGCCGCCCGCGTCGTGGAAGAGGATCGTGGGCCCGTTGGCCAGCTCGTTCCTGACCGTGGTGACGATGGCGTCGGTGCCCGGCCGTTCGAAGTCCTTGGAGTCGACGTTCCAGCCCAGCGGCCGCATCCCGTGCGAGGCCGCCAGGTGGCGGCTGTAGGGGGTGAAGGCGCCGCCCGGGGCCCGGTAGTACATCGGGCGCACACCGCCGGACGCCTCGGTGATCTGCCGCTCCGCGTCCAGGACCTGCCGCGACTGGTAGGCCTCGGACTTCTTGTCCATGGCGGTGTCGTGCGTCACCGTGTGGTCGCACAGCCGGTGCCCGGCCGCCACCACCTGCCTGACCAGGTCCGGGTGCGCCTGCGCCTGGGGGCCGACCATGCAGAAGGTCGCCTTCACGCCGTTGTCCCGCAGCAGTCGCAGCACCTGCGGGGTCCACACCGGGTCCGGACCGTCGTCGATGGTGATGTTGACCGCGTGCGCACCACCGTCCGAGGCATGCGCGATGACGTCGGACACCGCCGCCCGCTCGGGCGCGGTCCGCCGCGCCGACACGCCGGGGTCGGCCTTCGCGCCCCCCGGCTGTCCGGCCTGCGCGGTCCACACCGAGGCGGCGGCCGCCACCGTGGTGACCCCGAGCGCCGCCGCGACCACCCGGCCGTACCATCCCCGCCCGCCATGCCGCGCCATGTCCGCCCCACCCCTTGCCGTGTCCCTTGGTCTCCGTGCACCTGTGATGACGGACGAGGTTGATCAGGGGATCCCTCTGTTACCGATCACGGACGATTCCGCGGCACTTCGGCGACAGATCCCGCGCGGCACCCGTCGGCCCGGAGACCACCCGTGCTCTCGTCAACGACGTCCCGGTGGACCGGGCCGGCTACCGTACGGCGCCCGCGCCACCCTGTCCTGGGCGCGGGCGTCGGCCAGGGTCGTGGCCAGGGACTGCCAGACGTGGGTGGCGAGGTCGAGGTTGCGCGCCTCGGTCGCCTGCTCGCCGAGCCGGCGGAGCGCCGCGATGCCCTGCTCGGTGCGGCCGTCCATGATCATCAGCCGGCCTTCGAGGACGGCGAGCCGTACCCGGTCCCCATGGGGCAGCCTGAGTTCCCCGAGCGACAGCAGGCCCTGGCACAGCGCCCGGGCGTCGTCCAGTCTCCCGGTGTGGAAGGCGAGATGGGCGCGCAGCGCCTGCAGCTCCTGCAACTGCAGCGGGGTACCGATCACTTCGAGGATGACCCCGGCCTCGCCGAGCCACCGTTCGGCCGCCTCGACGCGGGGCGGTGACATCCGGAGCGCGGCGGCGGACGCGGCCGTACGCAGCCGCGTCCACAGGGTCGGGCCGTCCCTGCCCTGGAGCAGGCCGAGAGCCGCCTCCAGCCGGGACCGGGCGGCGGCGTGATCGCCCTGGCGGTCGCTGACCAGGGACGCCGTCCACAGGGCTTCGGCCGCCTGGGAGGGGGCGACGGCGGGCAGCAGGTCCCGCTCCATCTCGCGGACGTGCCGGTCGGCCGAGTCCAGCCGGCCCAGCTCGGTCTCGACGCTGATCAGCGCCGTCAGCGCGGCAAGGGTGTCCGCCGCCGGCAGGTGCGCGCCGTGTGCGACGGCGAGGGCGGTGGCGGCCGGCGGCTCGGCCGCTCGCATGTCGCCGAGGGCACACAGGCAGCGTGCGTAGCGGACGTTCGAGCGCACCCTCAGCTCCGGCGCGCCGATCAGGTCGCTCAGTTCGATCAGTTCCAGGAGGTGGCCGCGTTCCTGCTCGTAGTCACCGTGGCGGTTGCTGATGCGACCGAGCAGCCACAGCGCCTGCCAGCGGCCGGCGGGATCGTCGCGCGCGTCGTCCCGCACCGCCCGGAGCAGCTCCGTGGCGCAGTCCGTGCCGGGCGGGGCCGAGGCCGCCGCGGCGAGCGCCTGGCTCAGACAGCCGGCGGCGCGCGGTTCGGTCAGGGCGCGGACGTCGACGCCGAGTTGCTGTGCGAGGTAGCCGACGACGCGCGCGGTGGGCCTGCGTTCACCCGACTCCAGGCGTGAGAGGTAGCCCGTCGACATGCCCTCGCCGACGACCGCTGCCTGGCTCAGGCCCCGCTCCAGCCGGAGCCTCCTCAGCTGTCGGCCGAAGTGCGGCTGCTCAAGCATTTCGCCCTCTGATCCCCTGAGGTCCTTTTGAGTCTTCTTCGCGCCATGTGTTCACGGGGCGGCGTCCGGAAGGTGCCCATACTTTAGGGAGCCTTGGCAAGGGGGGCAACACAGTTGCGTGCGCGAGATTTCCCCTGCCATTTGCCGTGGTTTCCGCGTCGGTTGCCTTTCCGCCCGCCTTCGCGCCGGTCCGTGGATGGCCGAAACAGGGCTATGGCCAAAACTGTTGGCAATGTAGTTGACCACGTAGGCAAACCCTTGCCAGGGGGGTTGTCCGACCTTAGTCTCCAAGGTGCCGACCTGATGCGATTTCACCCTCGCCCGCCGGAGGTTTCCGTGGCCCCTTGCGCCTTTGTGTCCGGCGGGAGCCGCGCGGCCGAGTGTGGCTGACAACGTTGTCCACGAGTCAACTGTCATGTTGCCGACCAATCCAGTATGGCCAGGAGCCTCCTCCGGTGCCGAGCGCCCGATCGCTCGGGACGCGGAGCGGTGCATCACAACCCCCCATGTGCAAAGGGAAGACGGTATGTCAGTGGTGACCACAAGCATCACCGCCTCGTCCACCGCCGATGAAAAGGCAGCCGCGGGCCGCGGCGAACCCGGCGGTCCGCGCAGGCGCCGCACGTACACGGCCCACGCCTCCCCGAAGGACCTGACGATCACGGCGGCGGAGACGGAATTCGCCGAGCAGTTCGGTTCGAGCCCCGGCGAGATATGCGGCCGGGAGCTGTGCGAACTGCTGCGGGAGGGATCGCCCGCACGTCTGCGGCATCGTTTCACCGACCTTTCCGAGGGCCGCTCGAACCGGTTCACGGAGCGGGTGACCGGCCTGAGCGACAGCGGCCGCACCTTCTGCGCGGACCTCACGGCCACAGCGGTCACCGGTCCGGCCGGCCCGGCCGGACTGGTCATCCTGCTCCGCCCCGTGGCGGACACGGGGCCGCCGCGACCGCGCGACCAGATGCTGAGCGCACTCGACGCGCGGGTGCTCGAAGGCGTGGCCGGCGGTGCGTCGACCGTTCAGCTGGCCGGGCGCCTCTACCTGAGCCGTCAGGGAGTCGAGTACCGCGTGGGACTGCTGCTGCGCCGGTTCGACGCTCCCAACCGTCCCGCCCTCGTGGCGCGCGCCCACGCGTCGGGCCTCTTCGCCGCGGGGCAGTGGCCCCCGCGGGTGCTGCCGGAGTTCGTCGAGTGACGGCCCCCGTCCCGGACGGCCGCCGGTGGCACACGCCGCCGGGGGCCGAACGGCCCCCCCGAGTCACCGCCGCGTTCGCGCCCCAGCACCCGGCGGGCGGCACGCACCCGGGACCCGGA